>DHMA01000050.1:2951-10604 GCA_002405555.1 Opitutia bacterium UBA4654 | reverse complement strand
TCAACGCGACTATCGAAGCCATCAAGGCGGGCGTTAAGAAGAACAAGAAGCTCCAGCTCATCGGCTTCGGCACGTTCTCCGTTGTTGAACGCAAGGCGCGCACCTGCTTCAATCCGAGAACCCGCGAAAAGATCAAGGTCAAGGCGAGCAAGGTCGTAAGATTCAAGCCCGGCGCGGCGTTCAAGGCGAAATAAGCCCAATCCGCAAGGATATTTCAAAATGCTCCGCATTCGACAATGCGGGGCTTTTTTGTGTACGTTGGGCGTCGGCGCGGGAGGCGCGGCGCAACCGTTTTTTATATGAAGCGCGATATTTTCAAATTTGCAAAAACCGAAATTCCCGAAACCGTCGAAACCGTTTTGCGCGGGCGCGGCGGATTTAGAGTTGGGCGCATACGCTCCGAGGCCTACTCAAACGGAGAGTGGTACGACCAATCGGAGGACGAGTTCGTCATGCTGCTTTCGGGAACTGCGACGCTCGAATTTGCGGACGACCGGCGCGTCGGGCTTTCGGCGGGCGAGTGGCTCGTCATACGGCGGCATGTCCGCCACAGGGTGGCGGCGGTCTCCGCGGGAAGCGTTTGGCTTACGCTTTTCGGCGACTTCGACTGAGCGTCAGTCTATAAACTCTATTTCCGATTCCGGCGTCTGTTGTATCGCGGCCGAAATGTTTTCGGCGGCGCAGATTTCGGCGATTTCGGACTTGTCGAGCAGCATGAACGCCGTAGACATCGCGTCGGCTATCGCCGCGTTCGCGCAGAACGCCCACGTTCTGAACGGCTGGCTTTCGGGCACTTTGCCCGTCCGCGCGTCGACTATGTGCGCTCCGAGCACCGAAGTTCCCGACGCCCCCACCGCGAAATTTTCCACGGGAATTTTCACCGAGTCCGAAAGGTTGATTTCCCACGCTTTGCCGTCGCCGTTTTTGCCGAACGCGTAGATGCTGCTTCCTCCGAAAGACAGGAACGCGCTTTTTATCTCCCAGACATTCACGAGCTTTTCGACGGCCTCGTCAACGGCGAAGCCCTTGCCGACCGCGCCGAGGTCGATTTTCCCCTCCGAAGTTTTTTTGACGAGAAAGTGCGCGGCGTCGAATTCGAATTTTCCGCGGCGGGGTGTTTCGGGCGCGGGCAGGGTTTGGTCGCGCTTTGCTTTGAGGAAAAACTCGCCCATGCAGACGTCGATTGCCCCGCGGCTCATTGCCGACGCCGCGAATGCGAGGTTCAGGCAGCGGGCGGTTTCCTCCGTAATCGGCGTGGTGTCTCCGACGTTCGACGAATTTATGCACGAAACGTCGCTGCCGAATTGGTACATGCTAAGAATCTGTTCCAGAGCCTCCGTTTCGGCGAAGCAGTCGAGAGCCGCGCTGCGGGCGTATTCGAAGTCGTCGCCCGCAATGCTGATTAGGAACTGGGTGTTCATCAATTCTCTGTCGAAAGTGTGCATGATATTTTTGCGTAAAGCATTTCAGAATTTTGCCCGCAAGTAAAGCAATTAGGAGCGGCGTCGAAAACGGAAACCGCGCGGGCTACGCGCCGCTTCCGCGGGCGTCGGCTTTGAGAATGAACGCGCCCGCTATTGCCGTAAACGGCGCAACGAGCACAAGCCCGAACGAACCTACAAGCGTCTTGACGCACTCGCTTGCCACGTACGGATTGTTTATGAAATCCGTCGGCGAAACGCCCTGCGCCGAAAACGTCATCATCAGCGTAAGGTAGCCGCCCGAATAGGCGAGCAGCAGCGTCGTCGTCATCGTGCCCACAACTACCCTCCCGATTCGGAAGCCCGATTCCATCAGTTTTTTCCGCGAAAGATTCGGATTGCGGCGCAGAAGCTCGTCCATGCCCGCCGCAACGTCCATGCTCAAATCCATCACCGCGCCCGACGACGAAAGGAAAATCGCCCCTATGTAGATGTCGGGCAGGCTCAGAAATTCGTAGCCCGAATAGAGCAGCGCCTGCGAGTACGGCATCACCGCGCCGTTGATTTTGAAAAGCCCCGCGAAAATCCAGCCCGTGATGCAGCTTGCCAGCACCCCCGACACCGTTCCCGCGAACGCCGCAAACCCCTTGCGCGTAAGCCCGCCCACAAGGAAAATTATCGCCGCCGACAGCACGCAGACCGCGCCGAGACACACCGCAATGGGGCTTGCCCCGCGCAGACAAAGGGGAACTACAATCTTCCAGATGACCGCGCACGAAAACACGAAAGAGAGCACCGCCTTCACGCCGATTGCGCCCGCATACGCGAACAGCAGCAGCGCGAAAATTCCCAAGAGCGCAAAAGTCCAGCCCGTGCGGTAGTGGTCCTGCGCGTTGATTGTAGTGCCCTGCGGCGTCGCTCCGTGGGGGATTCCCACAAGGGCCTCGTCGCCGGCTTCGAAGATTTTGTCGAGGTCCATCTGCGCGCGCAACACGTTCATCGCCGCGAACTTTTCGCCCTTGAATTTTCCGCTTTGCACCTCCACTTCAAGCTTCTGCTCGCCCTGTTTGAGAAGCCCGACCGACATGATGTTCGCGTTGTCCACCGAAAGCACGACGGCTCTTTCCTTCGTGCCCTCGCTTTCGCGTTCGGCCGACGGCAACATAAAAATCGCCGCGCAGAGCACGGCGAAAATTAACGACATCAGAATGTCTTTTTTTGCGGACGCCATTTATTTGACCGCTTCTTTCAGCAGCTTCGAGATGTCCGTGTTGTCGATAGTTCCGTTGAAGATTTCCGACTGCGAGCCGAACGACGTCGTGCTTACGGGCAGAGCCGTGTGCGCGCCCGAAGTCCACGCCACCGCCGACTTGTTGTCGAGAACCATCGTCGCGGCGCGTCCGAATTTGTCGGCGTCCTTTGGGCTTTTCGCGAGCGTGTCGGCGAAAGACCTTTGCAGAGATTCAAGCTCCGCGGCGTTTACCACAAGCCTGTCCGCTTTCGGGTCGCCATCGAATTTCAGTCCGAGCCACTTTGTGATGAGCGGCTTTACGTCGTCGAGCGAGAGCTTTTCGTTTTGCTTTCTTGCGTCGGAGAGCATTTTCGCGAACTGCTCGCGCGAGCACTTCTGGTTGTCGAGCAGGTTTATGTAAGAGTTGTATCCCGTGCCCGCAAAGCCGAGGGTAAGCCCGCCGGTTTCGTGGTCGCCCGTAACGACAATCAGGGTTTCGGAGGGGTGCTTTTTTGCGAATTCGTAGGCTACGCGCACCGCCTTGTCGAAATCGACGACTTCGCGCAGAACCGTGGCGGCGTCGTTTGCGTGGCACATCCAGTCAATCTTGCCGCCCTCAACCATCATGAAAAAGCCCTTGGGGTTGTCGAGAACCTCAATCGCCTTTTGGGTGATTTCGGCGATTCTCGCGCCCGAATCGTCGTCAATTGCATAGGGCAGCGCCTTGCCCGCCGCGAAGAACATGAGCTTTTCGTCGCCGTTTTTGAGCGTCGCAAGCTGTTCGGGCGTTCCCTTGCGGAAGACGCGCCAGCCGTCTTTTTGCGCAAGCGCGTAGATGTCGCCCTTGTAGGATTTGGATTTTTTGTCGTCGTTTTTGTTGACGCCGCCGCCGCCGAAAAAGTCGAAGCCCGACGAGAGCATGTCGAGGGCGATTTCGTAGTAGTTGCCGCGGCTGTCGTTGTGGGCGTAGAACGCCGCGGGGGTGGCGTGGTTGATTGTAACGCTCGTGATTATCCCGACTTTCTTTCCCGCCTTTTTAGCCGCGTACGCCACCGATTCGAGCTTTTCGCCCTTCGGGTTTACGCCGATTTTCCCGTTGTCTGTTTTCGTTCCGCATGCAATCGCCGTGCCGCTTGCGGCGGAGTCGGTAATAAAAGAGTTTGCCGAGCGCGTGTACGTGATTGCGTTGTTGGGGAGCGCGTTGATGAGAAGTCCCTCCCTGTTGTTGAGCCTGAGGAATTCCTCCGTCATCATGCGCTGGGGAATCGACATGCCGTCGCCGATGAAAAGGAAAACGTATTTTACGGGATTCGGCGTGCGCTGTTGCGCCGCGACCGCCGAAAGCGCAGTTAAAACCGCCGCGCAGAGCGCGGAGAACGTCTTTATGTATTTACCCATGATATATTAGCCTTATATGCAAAAAATCTACCGCCCTAATCCTCGCTCGTCAAATTTTTTTTGGATATATTTGACAATTCGCAGACGTTTTTTGCATAATTTCATTATGGACAAAAAAGAATTCTCCGACTCCAAATCGAAACTTTCGTTCAGGGCAAACTGGACAATAAAACTGCTGTGGGCAAGCGCCGCGCTCTATGCCGTCGCCATTCCCTGCGTACTGCTCGTCAACCTCATGACCGAACAGCCCGCGCTGGCTGTCGTTGCGGGCGTTGGAATGCTCGCGTTCGCCGCGGTTTTGCTTTGCTGCGCCGTGTTCTACCTGATGTGGCTGCACGCCGCCGCAAAAAACAAGTTCCTGTTCAACAAAGACGGCTTTATTGACAACGCAAAAACGGGCAAAAAGACCTTCATGATGACGCCCGCGTGGACTGTCGCGTGGAATCTTATCCCGATTTTAAACTATTTCATGCCCTACATCGCAATGAAGCAGATTTTGTTCGCCACAAATTCAAAGCCCTACAACGCGCCCGACGACGCCATGAAGCTCGTAAAATGGTGGTGGGCGATGTTCCTGCTTATGAATTTCATTCCGTCGTTCGCAGGGTTTGCTTTCGGTATTGCCTACTGCGTTCTGTCCGTAAAGCTTGTTTCGAAAATTACCGACTTGCAGACGGCAAAACTCGACGCCCTCGCCGCGGGTTGCGAAACCGTCGCCGACGCCGATCTCGAGGTTCTGCCCGACTCTCCGAAAGCCTAAACTCCCTCCCTTTTTCAAAAAACGCAAAACGCCGCGCGGAACATTCCGAACGGCGTTTTTTTTGCGGGGCGCGGAGTTTCAGTCCGTCGTGATGTCCGCCGTTTTGTATTTCAGCACCTTTGAAAGCGACGCCAGCGGAAGCTCCACTTGGTAGCCTATTTTCCCCGCGCTGAAAACTATCGTTTCGCAAGCCTCCGCGCTGGCGTCGAAGACCGTCTCGAACTGCTTTTTCATGCCGATTGGCGAACAGCCCCCGTGGACGTAGCCCGTTGTGGGCAGAAGGTCTTTCTGTTTGAGCATTTCGACCGATTTTTCGCCGACCGCCGCCGCCGCCTTTTTGAGGTCAAGCTCTTTCGCCACGGGAATGACGAATACGAAATTGCGCTTCGACTTCCCGACCGTCGCGAGCGTCTTGAACACGCGCGAGCAGTCTTTGCCGATGGCTTTCGCCACTTCTACGCCGCTAATCGCGCCCGTAGTTGAATACGTGTGGAACGCGAAATCTATTTTTGCGCGTTCCAAAATTCTTACGACATTCGTCTTTTCGTTCATGGCGCGGATTATCGCACGATTTTTTTCAAAAGAAACAAAAATCTTGTTGCGTTCGCGGCGTCGCGCGCTTTGTCTTTTGTTTTGCCGCGCACGGGCGCGGCGTTTCGAATGAAAGCGGGCATTTTAAAAATTTGCGCGGCGGCAGCGATTGTCGCGGCGGTCGAAATTATCATCGGCTGGGGCGAACTTTTCGCGCTTGTCGGCGACGTCGCGCGCGCGCATTCCGACAGCGCGTTTCTGTTTTTCTGCCTGATGTCGGTAGGCTGCGCGTTCGGCTTTCCGCTTTCGCTCTGCTATCTGCTCGCGGGGGCGGCGTTCGGCTTCTGGCGCGGCTGGGGCGTGTGCGTTGCGGTGCTCGCGGTAAGCTCGGCGATAGGCTACGCGCTCGGACGCTTCTTTTTCCCCGACTCCGTTTTGCGCAGACTTACCGAAAAAATCCCCTTTGCCTCCGACCCTTGCGGCGCGGGAATGTTCAACGTAAATTTCGCCGTGAGGGTAGTCCCCGGAATTCCGTACTGGGCGCAGAACGCCGTTTTGGGGGGAATCCGCACGGGCTTTGCGCTGTACATGTCGGTCAATCTAATCGGGCAGGGGGCGATTGCGGGGGCTATGAATTTTTTTGCGTCGTCGATGTCGGAAGACGGCGCGAGGAAATACGCTGCGTTCGTCGCGCTCGTCGCGGTGCTCGCGGTTTTCCATGTCGCCGCAAACGTGTACTATAAAAAAATCCGCAGGCGCAAACCCGCGGATTCCGAAGAGTGAATTTTCGTCCTATTTCAGGTTTTTGCGGACGGTCTTCATGAGCATGTCCACATAGCGAATCGGGACATACGGGCTGCCGTCGATGTTCGAGCCTTTTGTTTCGAACACGATTCCGCCGTCGGAGACCGACGCCGAAATTTTCGCGAGCTGCCCGCCGTGCGATATTTGCGCGACAATCGGGTCGCCGTCCGAGAGCACGCTCCACTTGCGGAGGGTAAGCGACGTCAGCAGGGCGTCGCGCACGGAGTCTTTCGACGCGCCGAGGTTTTGGAACGCCAGCTGGGTCTGCCCAGCCTGCGCCATTTGTTCGCCCGTTCTTCTTGTCGTCGTGGAGCAGCCCGACGTAAATGCGACTCCCGCGAGAGCGAGTGCCGCCAGTGCAATGTAAATAGGTTTTTTCATAGAATTGTGTTGAAATGATATTTTCCGTAGGTTTGACTTGTCAAGACTATGTTCGAACGCGCAACAGCCACCGCAAAAACCGCCGTCTGGAAATTCTGGATTTCTTTCGGCGCGTTTCTCTACGCCGTCTGCAACGCGGTTTTCGTCGTCGCAACGCTTCCGATTGCGCTGTTTTGCCCTGCGAAGAGGCGGTCGGCGGCGATGTCGTTTTGTCTGCGCAGGCTTCTGCATTTCATGTTCATAACGGCGGCGTCGCCGCTGCGCTTCGTGGGGCTTTCGCGCGTGCGCGGCGCGGAGCTTTTCCGCCGAAAGGGCGCGGTGTTCGTGTGCAACCACGGCACGCTGCTCGACCCCATGTACGCGCTCGCGCTCATTCCCGACGCGGGGGTTTTGCTGAAAAACAAGTACGGGAAAATCCTCGCAATTTGGTATCTTGTAAAGTGCTTCGACTTCATCGAAATCGGCTGGGCTTCGGCGTCCGACGCCTCCGTCCGCGCCGAGCTTTCACATGTGCTCGAACGCTCGAAACGCCTGCTTGCCGAGGGCAAAAACTACCTGATTTTTCCCGAAGGCTCGCGCTCGAAGTCGGGGCGCGTCGGCGAATTCAAGAGCCTTGCGTTCAAGCTTGCGTTCGAGCGCGGCTGCGATGTCGTGGCGATGTGCGTCGTCGCCGACTCTCCGTTTTTTTCGAAAGACCAAAAGGGGCTTTTGCCGCCGCGCATGGCGTCGTATACCGTCGAGGGAATCGGCGTGCTGAAACCGTCCGACTACCGCAACGCCGACGCGCTTTGCGCCGCCGCCCAGCGCATGATTGCAAAACGCGTGGCGGAAATCCGCGCCGAAAAGTCTTGCGCGGCGGGGCGCGGCGGGCGATAATGCGCCAATGATTCTCGGAAAAGACGAAGTGAAAAAATATCTGCCGCAGCGCGAACCGTTTTTGTTCGTCGATTCGGTGGAGTCGTACGAGCGCGGGAAATCCGTCGAATGCAGGCTTTTTCTCGACCCCGAATATCCGTTTTTCAGGGGGCACTTCCCGAACAACCCGATTATGCCCGGGGTCTTGATGGTCGAGGCAATGGCGCAGTCGAGCGGGATTATCGTGGCTCTCGACGCCGCGGGCGGGGCGC
>DHMA01000050.1:456-2908 GCA_002405555.1 Opitutia bacterium UBA4654 | reverse complement strand
GCAGCCCTCCGAGCCTGCGCGGGTGTTCTACCTTGCCTCCAACAACGTGAAATTCACAAACGTGGTGCATGCGGGCGAAACGCTTTCGATTCGCGCGGAGCTTGCAAAATCGTTCGGGACGTTGCGCCAGTTTTCGGTCGAAATTTCGAGCGGGCGGAAAGTCGCGGCGTCGGGAACGCTCGTGCTCGCGGAGGCTAAATGAAGGTCCTTGTCGTAAGGGGGAATCCGCGCAAAAACGGCGCGACCGCGCGGCTTGCCGACCTCTTCGTCCGCGGACTTCGCGACGGCGGCGCGGAGGTCTTCGACGCCGATTTGACCGCGCTTAAAATTTCGCCGTGCCTCGGCTGTTTCCACTGCGTCCGCAGCGGCGGCGTCTGCGCCCTGCGCGACGACATGCGCGGGCTTCTCGAAACCCTCGCCGCGTCCGACGCTCTCGTGTGCGCAAGCCCCGTCTACTTCTATTCCATGAGCGCGCAGACAAAGGCGTTCTTCGACAGGTGCTTCCCGCTCGTGCGCGGATACGCCTACGACGCCGAAAAGGGGCGTTGCGCGTGCGTGGCGGACTCCGCCCGCAAAAAGCTCATAACAATAGGCGCGGCGTCGGGGCGGCTTTCGTCGTTCGACGCGCTCTCCAAAACCTACGCCGCCATCGCGGACTCCATGAACATGGAATACGCCGCCGACATCAGGCGCGGCGAAACCCCGTACTTCGGGGCATTGGGGGCGCGTTCGACGCGCGTGCGCCGCATACTCGATTCTTTTGTCGAAGCGGGCAGGGCGTTTGCCGAAACGGGCGCAATCCCCGCCGAAATTGTCGCGACGTCGGAGTCGGAAATCGCCGAAAACGACAGGGTCTTCGCCTCGCGCTCCAAGATTTTTTGGGAGCTTTTGAAAAACGGCAAAACCTTTTAATTCCGCGCGTTTCGCCCGCGTAGCGGTGTGTGCGCTTTTCGTCGCCGCGCCGCGCCGCGTGCGCGGTAGCTTGTGTAAATGCCGATTTTTCGGGCGCAAAAAAAGGCGGCATTTTTTGCCGCCTTTTTGTTTTGCCAAGCGTCGTTTAGAGGTAGAAGCCGTCTTCGATTTTCGGCACGAAGGGGAGGGCCTTCCAGTTTTCGGCGAAGTCCTCTTCGTTCGTCGCAAACAGCGGCGAAATTTCGATGTCGAACAGCGGCACGTTTTCGGCGTCGGTGTCGAGCTTTTCGCCGACTTTCGCGAGCCAACGCGCCGCCTGCTGCTTCTGGTGGTTCTTGCATGTAAGCGGCGAGTCAAGCCCCTCCGCGTTCTTGACGGGCGAGAATTCGTCGCCCCTGAACCCTTCGATGATTACGGGCGAGTTCGCCATCGGGAGCGCGTCGAACACGAACATTTCGAATTTGATTCCGTTCGGCTTTTCGGGCTTGATTTGTTTGCCCTTTTCGTCGATGCACGGAATTTTCTTGTCGGCGCGGTGGAACGGAAGCTTCGCCGAAGAGTTGTTTCCGCCGAGCTTTTCCACGAAGTTGCGGTCGAGGACGTGGATTGCCACGCTGCCCGCAACGAAGCGCAGTTTGCCGTTTTCGTCGCGCAGTTTCTGGTATTCGGCGGGGAGGTCGGAGTATTCCACGACGCACGTTTTGCCGTCGAGCGTGCAGAAGTGCCCTACCTTTTCAAGCTCGTACGCCTTGGGAATCATCTTCGACGACATCTCCGAGCCGCTCATGATATGGAATCCCACAAAATATGGGTCGATGATATTCACGAGGGGGTTGTCAACCTGAAAATAGCTTATGCAGTCTATTCCGCGTTTTTTAAGCTCGTCGATTGCCCCGCTGCGGCACATTCCGCGCAGACAGCCGCCGTGTCCGTCGGGGGTCATGGCGATTTTCGACTTGCTTTCCATGATGATTTTGCCATCGCGGTCCACCGCGGGCATGAGACCCTGCTTGAAGAAGATAACGTCGTCTTTGCGGAGTCCGAAGAAGTTGTTTTCCTCGAAGAACGCGCGGGTTGCGGCGTCGTTGATGTGGCTTGTCATCACGAGCCACGGAATGCGCACGCCGTATTTGTTCGACGCCGAGAGGATTTTTTCGGCAAAGACCTGAAACAGGCTCTTCTGCTTTACGGGGGTCACTTTGTAGAGACCTTTGGGCGCGTTGAAGCCGAGCCTCGTGCCCTGTCCGCCCGCCACGACGAACGCAGCAAGGCGTCCCGCGCGGATAGCCTCTTCGCCGACGCGTTTTGCCTCGCGCCATTCGGGGTCGGAGGCCTTGTCTGCGGGGAGCGGCTTGTAGGGGGCGGGTTCGAGCTTCGAGAAGTCGATAGCCGCGCCCTTTGCCTCGGCGAAGACAAGCTCTTTGTTGAGTTCGTCAAGCTCCGCCAAATCGACCTGTTCGAGCTGCGCGAGCAACGCCGATTTTTCCTCTTCGGAGAGTTTGTCGAAGTATTTGAAGACGTGTCCCTGACCCGCCGCTTC
>DHMA01000050.1:0-407 GCA_002405555.1 Opitutia bacterium UBA4654 | reverse complement strand
CCCGCCGCTTCGAATTTGTTTTTGAGAATTTGGGCGTCCATAAATTAGTCTTTCGGGAATCCGTTGGGGTTGTTTTTGTGCCATCTCCACGCGGTTTCGATAATCGCGCGGACGTCGGTGAATTTGATTTTCCAGCCGAGTTCCGTCTGCGCCTTTTGCGAGTTTGCGTAGAGCGCGTCGGGGTCGCCCTCGCGGCGCGCGCCGTAGACCACGGGAACTTTCAGCCCCGTAATCTCCTCGACGCCCTTGATGATTTCCAGAACCGAGTTCGGCGTGCCCGTGCCGAGGTTGTAGAACGAGCAGCTGCCCTCCTTTTCGAGGTTTTTGAACGCTGCGATGTGCGCGCGGCAGAGGTCGTCAACGTGGACATAGTCGCGCAGGCAGGTGCCGTCGGGCGTGTTGTAGTC
>DHMA01000094.1:2372-13002 GCA_002405555.1 Opitutia bacterium UBA4654 | reverse complement strand
CCTCATACCGAATCGGGGTTTTGCAAAAATCGCGGGAACAAAAAAAGGAAAAAAATGCGGGGTGGCGGCTTTACCGCTCCCCGCTTTTTTTGTGCGCTTGGCAAACGTTTTTTCGACAACCCGCACGCGTCCGCCCGCACTAAAACTTTTGGTTCATTTCGGCGGCGGGTATGTCTTCAATTTCCGAAACCACTGGGCGCGCGGGAACTCCCACAACAGTGGTGTGCTCGGCGACATCGTCGAGCACAACGCTCCCAGCTCCGATTTTCGCATCTTTTCCTATCGTTATATTGCCGATGAGCTTCGCGCCCGCGCCGATTAGCACGCCCGAACGGACTTTCGGGTGTCTGTCGCCGACCGATTTGCCCGTACCGCCGAGGGTCACTTCGTGCAAAATCGAAACATTGTCGTCGACGACGCTCGTTTCGCCCGCGACAAACGACGTCGCGTGGTCGAGCAGAATGCCGCCGCCGAAACGCGCCGCGGGGTGTATGTCAACGCCGAAAATTTCGCTCGAAAGGCTTTGCAGGTAGTACGCCAGCGCCTTGCGCTCCCTGTTCCAGAGGTAGTGCGAAACGCGGTGGGTCGTGATTGACTGGAAGCCCTTGAAATAGAGAATCGGGTTGAGGTACGACGCGCACGCGGGGTCGCGCGAGCGGATTGCGAGAATGTCGGAGACGATGTTGCGGCGTATCGATTCGTCGGCGGCGAAAGCCTCGGCGAAAATCGCGTGGAAGTCGTCGGCGGAAACGGCGTTGCGGCCGAGCTTGCGCGAAATGCGCCACGCCACGGAGTCGAACAAATCGCGCCTGTCGAGCACGGCGGCGCGCAAAAGCGGCGCGAGAACCGGCTCGCGTTCGGAAATTTCCGCCGCCTCGCTCCTTATCGAGAGCCAAACGGAATCGGCGCGTTGTTGCAAATCTTCCATAATTATTCCGTCCATACTGGAATTATCGGCGGGCGATTTCAACACTAAATTATCCCCGCGCCGCCGTTTATTTAATTGAAATGGGCTAAAAAACGCGGCATATTCGACGCCATGAAAAAAATTTGCTTTGCACTTTTGGCGTCGGCGCTCCTCGCGGGCTGCTCGATTACGCAGGAAATGAAGGAAAACGCGAGCTTCGACGGGCTTGAAACATTCTACGTCGCGGCTCCCGCGGGAACGAACGACGTGTTCGCGCAGACGGGCAACGCAGCCGAAACCGACGCCGCGCTGAAAGCGGCGGTCGCCGAAAACCTCAAAGAAAAGGGCTTTGTCGAAGTGTCCGACCCCAAGGAGGCGCAGATAGTCTTCCGCCCCCTCTGGAACGCGACGCACGGCCGCGCCGATTTCGACGACGACAACACCCCCGACAAACAGCACACCGCCCTCCCGATAGGCACGAACGCGGCGTCGAACATTTACGCGACGCTCGAAATTCAGGCGATACTCCCCGACAGCGGCGACATCTGGTCGTGGCGCGGATTCTCGCCCTCGCACATTTCAGCCGCCGACTGCACGACGGCAAACATCAAACGCCAAGTGGCGTGGTGCTTGGAATATTTCCCGCCCGACAAATACCCGTCGCGCCTCGAAACAATCAAAAAGGAAAAGCGCGAGACGAAAATCAGGGAGGAGGAAAACCCCTTCAAGGAGGTTCTCATAAAGGAGCGCGAAAAGCGCGAAGCCGCCGCAAAATAGCGGCAGCGCAAAACATTTCGGCAAGGGCGGAACGCGGGCTGCGCGTTCCGCTTTTTTTGCGTCCGCGGGCTTCGGCGGTTAATGCCGCGCGGAATTGCGCCGATATAGTCTGCAATATTGTTCTACTGTCACGGGAAATCCGCGCGGGCATGCGCCCGACGCAAAACATATAAAAAGATAAAAAACAAGGAGAACAATATGGTATTAGGTACAAGGTATCCGACATTGGCGTTTCACACGGGCGGCGTAGGACAGGCGGCGGACGGCATTCCCCCGCAGCCCTTCGAAACGTTCTGCTACGACTCAGCCCTCTTGCAGGCGAAAATCGAAAACTTCAACGTCATTCCCTACACGTCGGTTCTGCCGAAGGAGCTGTTCGGGAAAATCTACCCCGTGGACAAGGTGGCGAAGCACTTCAAGCACGGCGCGGTGTTGGAGGTAATCATGGCGGCGAACGGAGCGAGAAGCTCGGAGCACCGCGCGATTGCCACGGGCGTCGGAATCTGCTGGGGCAAAGACGCAAAGGGCGAGCTTATCGGCGGCTGGGCGGCGGAATACGTCGAGTATTTCGACACTTGGATTGACGACGACATCGCGAAATCGCACTGCGAAATGTGGCTCAACAAATCGCTCAGGCACGAGCTGGAAATCCGCGGGGTCGAAAAGCACAGCGACTTCCAGATTTTCCACAACTACCTAAACATCGAGCAGGCATTCGGCTACTGCCTGACCGCGCTCGGATTCCTGAACTTCGAATTCGCCGACCCCGTTTCGGTAAAATAAGGCTCGAAAATGTCCGACACCAACAACGGCGCGGCGGGACGGGACACCGCCAAAAGGCTCGGAATGGCGGGGCTTGCGGCGATTGTCGTAAGCTCCATGATAGGCGGCGGCATTTACAGCCTGCCGCAAAACATGGCCGACACTGCGGGCGTCGGAGCGGTGGCTATTGCGTGGGTTATCACGGGCATAGGAATGTTTTTCATCGCAAACACGTTCCGCACGCTCGCCTCCGCGCGCCCCGACCTCACCGCCGGCATCTACATGTACGGCAAGGACGGCTTCGGCGAATACGCGGGCTTCACGATAGCGTGGGGCTACTGGCTCTGCCAAGTCTGCGGAAACGTCGGGTACGCGGTAATCACAATGGACGCGCTGAACTACTTCTTTCCGGGGTGGTTCTCGGGCGGCAATAATTGGGAGTCGATAGTCGGCGGTTCGCTGCTGATTTGGATTTTCAATTTCGTCGTGCTCTCCGGCGTGAAACAGGCGTCGCTGGTCAACACAATCGCAACGGTGTGCAAACTGCTGCCGATTGCGCTGTTCATCGTGGTGCTGTTCTTCGTCTTCAACTGGGACAAATTCACGTTCGACATCTGGGGCAACCTCGCTTCGCACGGCGAGAAAAACCTCGGCGGACTCGGCGCGCAGATTAAGGGCACAATGCTTGTAACATTGTGGGCTTTCATCGGCATCGAGGGCGCGGTGGTTTTGTCGGGTCGGGCGAAGTCGCAAAAGGACGTCGGAAGGGCGACGATTGCCGGCTACATCTGCGGACTGGCGGTTTTCGTCCTGCTCTCGATTCTCCCGTTCGGATTCATGACGCAGGCGCAGCTCGCCGCAGTGCCGAACCCATCGACGGCGGGGATTCTCGAAAGCATCGTCGGAGAATGGGGCAGCTGGGTGATGAACGCGGGGCTGATAGTCTCGGTGCTCGCAAGCTGGCTGGCTTGGACGATGATTACCGCCGAAATGCCCTACGCCGCCGCAAAGGACGGCACGTTTCCCAAGATATTCGGGCGCGAGAACAAAAACGGCTCGCCGAGCGTGTCGCTTTGGATAACAAGCGCGCTCATGCAGCTTGCGATGCTTCTTGTGTACTTCTCGAACGACGCGTGGAACACAATGCTCAGCATTACGGGCGTAATGGTTTTGCCGCCCTATCTTGCAAGCACGGCATACCTCTGGAAATTGGCGGAGGGACACGGACTGCAAAACACGCCGCCTAACGCGCGCGTAAGCAGGACGGGCGCGTTGGTGTCGGGCGTGGCGGGGTCGGTCTACGCGGTGTGGCTAATCTACGCGGCGGGGCTGAACTACCTACTCGACTCCGTCATATTCCTCGCGCTCGGAATACCGTTCTATATCTGGGCGAAGCGCGAAAACGGGGCGCGGGCGTTCACAAAAACCGAGGCGTTCTTCGCCGTGGTTTTGGTGGCGATTGCGATATTCGGAATAGTCCGAAGATTCTGACGCGCCCGCGAAAACGCGACGCGGAAGTCCGAACGGGCTTCCGCGTTTTTTTGCTTTCCGCATTTCCGCGACGCCCTTCCGACGCGGGAAACGCAAATTATTTTCAAACAATTCTACTTATTTTCAAGCAGTTTTCCCGAAAAATCCATGCCCGCGCCGAAGCGGAGAACGCGGAACTCGTTGCGCATTCTGTCCACCGACACGACCGACCACGATGCGTCGTCCGCCTCGCCGAAATTGCGCTGGGGAGAGTCGGGAAATTCGGGGCGGTTTTTGTCGTTGAGAACGCGCACGCGCGGGCAGTTGTGGGGCGACTTCAAGATTTCGTCGGCGTGTTCGTGCCCCTCGAAGAACGCGAGCACGTCCATTTTTCCGCGCCCCGAAAAGTCGCACGAAATTTTCGACGGGAAGTTGCCGACGCGCGTTTCGCCGCTATATTTTCCGCCCTCGCGGAACGCCTTTACCACGCCGTCGAAAAGCTTTGTGTTCGGCGACGAAATGCGCGTGTGCATTACAAACACCACGCCCCATTCGGGCGCGTCCGCCTTTGCGGAGAAGTCGAGAGCCTTGCGGGCAAGCCAGTCGAGCTGCCGCTGGGTGATGTCGTAAAGCCCGCATGAGTCTATCTTTATTTTTCCGTCCGCGCCGACCTCCATGGGGTTTTCGCTCGTGGCAATGTTTATCAGGCGGATTTTCGACTTCGGGAAGTCGATGTAGAAATAGTTTGCCTTGGGGAAATTTTCGTCGCCGACCGCGCCGCTTTTGAGGGCAGTGGCAACGCACGCGTCGTGCCATTCCGCGCCTGTTACGATTTGCGAGTCGTCGGGGGTTTTCGTGCGGAGGAAGTAGAACACGCCGTCGTCGTGGTTGCCGATTGAAACGACAACGGGCAGCCCCGACGTCTCCATTGCCGCGACTATTTCGCGCATGTCGGCAATGCTTCGTTCCTTCGGCTTTATGCCCTGAACGAGGTCGCCGCCGTTGCAGACGAAGTCGAGTTTAAGCTCCTTTGCGGTCTGCGCCATGTCGCGCATGTGCTCCGCGCCCGTCGCGCCGGCCGCGCGGGGATTGTTTTTGTTGGAAAGGAAGTGCGTGTCGGACGCGAACGCGAAGTTTAGGCAGCCGTCGTGCGGAGATGCGAGGTACGCCTTTTTCAGATTTTCAAGCTGCGCGGCTTTCGACGCGTTTTTGACAAGCAGCCTGCGGGTGAAGTCGCCCGACTTCCCCGTCGGGAGCGAGTCCGCAAGCCACGACACGTTGAGGTTTTCGACGGCGCGGACGAACTTCGTTCCCGCGCGGGCGAGCATGGGCGCGGGCACCGCGTTTTTGAAAATGCGCGCGCGCTCGATGTCCGCCGCCTCCGAAATTTTCGGCGAATAGACAACGCGGTACTCCGCGAACGGTTCGAGCGTGTCGAGAGACTTCGCCGAGCATTTGTACACAACCCACGCGTCGGGCGCGAGTTTGCGGAATTCGGCGAGCCTGCGGGCGAAGTCGCCGCGCGGCAAGTCGGCGTCGGCAATAGACCACGCGTAGACGGGCGGATTTGAAGACAGAGCAGCCTTCAAGACGGAGGCGTCGAATTTTCCGTCTTTCGGCGAGTACGACATCAGCGCGCGGACGCCCGATTTTGCTGCGTCGCCCGCCTTTTTCGCGGCGGCTTTCGCCGATTTTGCGTCCGAAAACGGAATTTCGACAATGTTTGCGTGAACCCGCGCCGCTTTCGAAACGTCGGAAAACGCCGCCACGCCGCGGGCTACCGCGGGAGTCGGGCGTTCGGCTTTCTGTTTGTTTCTGTCGCGAACAAAGCCGCCCGCGGGCACAATCTGCCGAACGGAAAACGTGCGGATTTCGAAAGACTTGTCCGCCGCGTGCAGGTCAACGCGTATGCGTTCGGGGCACTCGCGCGGAATCTTTACGACGGTTTTGAACTCGCCGTTTTTGAAGATGTCGCTATACGACGGCGCAAATTTCAGCGCGGCGTCGGCGGGAGATTTGTCGGGCGTAAGGCCGAGGTTGCACGCGCCAGAACCCGTCGCGGAGATTTCGTACGATTCGCCGGGGTTTACGAATATGCGCGAGTGCATGAAGGGCTTGGGGGAATCCGCCGAAAACTTCATGGAGTTTTCGAGCATTTCGGACGAGCCTTTGCCCGAATAGCTCCATTTTCTTGCGCCCGTTCCGAATTTGTATGCGACGTCGCCGCACGCCAAAGACGCGGCGCAAAACGCCGCAATGCAGAAGAATAAGTATTTTCCCATATGCGTATAAATCGGAAAAACGAATAGCCCGCGCCCGCGGGCGAGTCAACAAAAAACGCCGAAGCGGAGCGCCGCTACGGCGTTTCGAAATTTGCGTTCCCGCGCTTAGAAGTTGTCGGGAAGCGTACGCGCCTTTGCGTCTTCGGCAATCTGCGCAACGGCTTCGTCCGCGCCCTTGACGCCCTCGAACGCCTTGCGGATTCGCGAGCGGACAGACACCTGCCCCGCCTCCGCCTCCTTGCGTCCGATGACGAACATGTGCGGAACTTTTTCCGTCTCCGCCTTGCGGATTTTCGCTCCCAGCTTTTCGGCGGAGGCGTCCATCGACACGCGGACTCCCGCCTTTTTGAGCTTCTTGAAGACTTCGTCGGCAAACGGCACGACTTCGTCGTTGAGCGTGATTATGCGCACCTGTTCGGGCGCGAGCCACGTCGGGAAGTTGCCCGCGAAGTGCTCTATGAGCACGCCCGTGAAGCGTTCGAGCGAGCCGAACGGGGCGCGGTGAATCATAATCGGGCGGTGGGGTTTGTTGTCCTGACCGATGTAGGAAAGGTCGAAGCGTTCGGGCAGGTTGTAGTCAACCTGAACGGTGCCGAGCTGCCATTCGCGGCCGATGCAGTCCTTGACGACGAAGTCGATTTTCGGCCCGTAGAACGCCGCCTCGCCGATTTCCTCGGTGTAGGGAACGCCCAGAGTTTTCGCCGCCTTGCGGATTGCCGCCTCGCTCTTTACCCAGTTTTCCTCCGCGCCGACGTACTTGTCGCTGGCGGGGTCGCGGAGCGAAATTCTGACGCGGTATTCCTTCATGCCGATTTTCGCGAACACTTCCTTTACCAAGTCGAGGCAGCCCTGAATTTCGTCGTCAAGCTGGTCGGGAGTGCAGAAGATGTGGGCGTCGTCCTGAGTGAAGCCGCGCACGCGGGTCATGCCGTTAAGCTCGCCCGACTGTTCCCAGCGGTAGACGTTGCCGAATTCGGCGAGTCTCACGGGGAGGTCGCGGTACGAATGCGGGTCGCTCTTGTAGATTTCGACGTGGAACGGGCAGTTCATCGGTTTGAGGAGGAAGCCCTCGACGTCGCCCGATTCGATTTTCGGCTCGAACTCTGCGACGGAGAGGTTTTCCTTCGCCATTCTTTCGAGGTCTTCGCGCTCGACAATCGGCACGAACTGCGACTCCTTGTAGTACGGAAAGTGTCCGCTTGTGCGGAAGAGTCCGAGCTTGCCGATATGCGGCGTGAAAACCTGCTGGTAGCCCTGCTCGTTGAGGAGTTCGAGAATGAAGTTTTGCAGGCTCTGGCGGACAATCGCGCCCTTCGGCTTCCAGAGGATAAGCCCCTGCCCCACTCTGTCCACGATTGTGAACAGCCCCATTTCCTTGCCGAGTTTGCGGTGGTCGCGGAGCTTTGCCTCCTCCATTTGTTTGAGGTAGTTTTCAAGCTCCTCTTTCGACGCGAAAGCCGTGCCGTAGATGCGCTGGAGCTGTTTGTTGTTTTCGTCGCCGCGGTGGTACGCGCCCGCCACGGAGAGCAGTTTGAACGCCTTGATGCGCTTGGTGTAGTCAACATGCGGACCGGCGCAGAGGTCGCAGAATTCGCCGTTTTTGTAGAAAGTGATTTTTTCGCCGTCGGGAATGTCGGCGAGTCTGCCGAGTTTGAATTCCTCCTGTCCGATTTCCCTAATCTTTGCGACGGCTTCGTCGCGGGTAAGTTCGAACTTCTCGAATTTCTGGTTTTCGGCAATCACCTTTTTCATTTCGGCTTCGATGTTCGCAAGGTCCTCAGCCGTGAATTTGTGGTCGAGGTCGAAATCGTAGTAGAAGCCCGTTTCCGTCGCGGGGCCGATGTCGAGTTTTGCGTTCGGGAAAAGGCGCAGAACGGCCGTCGCCAAAACGTGTGAAGCGCTGTGTCTGATTTTCAGAAGTTCTTCGTTCATTTTATTTCCTTGTAAAAAAATCCTTGCGGAGAAAATCCGCGCAAAAGCGCGCGCGGGTATTGATCCGTAAAAGCCTATACTGAACCCGTACGCGCAAATGTAAAGAGTTTTTATGCGGCAAAGGGGCTTATAAATCAAGCCCCATGATGTAGTCGTTCATGAAATAGCCGTTGCCGATGGGGAAGTCGCCCCGCGAGACCTCGAACATGCCCATGTGCTTGTAGAAGCCGAGGGCGCGGTTGTGGCGGTTGACGTTGAGCAGCATGCGGCACGGCGCGGGGTGCAGCTCCTTCACGCGGGATTTCGCCCTTTCGAAAAGCAGTTTGCCGAAGCCCCTGCCGTGGAACTTCTCCAAAATGTAGATTTTTTCGAGGTGGAAGACGCCCGCCGATTCGGGTCTGACCGAAACGTAGCCGAAAGGCTCGCCGTCGGCGTAGCCCGCAAAATATTCGTGCCCGTCGTCGAACTGTTTTTCGAGGCTTTTTTCCGAATACATCATATCGAGCATGTATTCGGTTTGTTCGGGAGTCAGAATTTTCGCGTAGGTTGCGGGGAACGCTTCGAGCGCGAGTTTTCTGATAAGCGGAATGCTGTCTTTCGATATTTGTTTGATTTCCGTCATAGCTTGAAAATTTCGGGGGCTGTCGCGCGGATTTTCGCCGACGCCTCCCACAGTCCGCCCGTTTCGTTGCGGGCGTTCCAGATGTTTTCGAAATCCGACACCAAAAACTTCAACGCGGTTCCAGATTCCGCGGTTTTTCCGCGCCCGCGCAGAACGTCCACGGCGCGGCGAACCATTGCGCCCGCAAGCGCGATTTCGGCGGAAAGAATGGAGGCGTCGCGGCATTCGGGTTTTGAAGTCGCCGCCAAGCCCATCGCGAAATCCGCCGCGCCCTCGAAGTCGTCGGTATCGAACGCGGCGTTGTCGCCGCCGAGTCCGAAAAACGCGCACTCCAAAATTCCGTCGCCGTCGATTCTGCCGAGGGCGCACAGGGCGCGGGCGAAGTCTCCCGACGCGTCGTAGAACGCGAAAGAGTCCAACGCTTCGCATTCCGCCTCTTCCGAAGACTCACCGCCCCACATTTTGGCCGCCGCCCGCGCGAGCGGCGGATAGACCGCCGCGAACGGGGCGTAGGGGCTTAGCTCTGCGCAAAGAACAAAGCCCTCCGCGCCGTATTTTTTTGCGGCGTTTGACGCCGCGTCGATTTCGGCTTTCGCGGAGTCGAGCCGCGGGAGGAAGCCGATGTCGTTCCAAAAGCCGATTCCCGCGTTTGCCGAAACGAAAAACGCGCGGTTTTGCGAATGCGCTTTTGCGCACGCCTCCGCGAAGCCTTCGCGCGAAGCCGAAAATATCGGAACAGCACCAGCGGGCGCGGAAAAATCCGCCTGCGAACCCGCGTCGGGCGCGGCGCAAAGGGAGCGTTTGCCGAGTTCGGCGCACGCGGAGCACAATTCGGAGGCGTCGTCGGGAGAGCCTGCGTCGAAGTCGGCGCAGTCGAAGTTTGCCGAAATTTCCGAAATCTCCCGCGAGCCGCACCGAAATTCCGAAGCGTCGAGTCCGCAGGAAAGCTCAATGCCCAAAGCCGCGCAGTATTTTTTAAGAGCCGCAATCTTCTTCGGCGTAAAGAGTCCGCGCCCCGCCCATTCCCGCTCGCGACCCTCGAACGGGTACGCCCCGCCGAGCCGCAATTCGAGCCTGTTGTATTTAAAAAGCGAGAGCCTGTCGGCAAAAAGGCGCATGTCGGCAAGCGTCGGAACGCGCCCGCGCGAAACATCGAGGCAAAAGCAGCGCGCGCCGATGTCGGGGGAATCCTCCATTTCGACGAAGCGGAAGCCGCGCGAATCCGCCTGCATTCCGATTTGCCGCAGTGTCTGCAAAGCCGCGCGCGCGCCCGCGTCCGACGCCGAGGCAATCGAGATTCCGTCCTCCGAAACGCGCAGTCTGTACGCTTCGGGATTGTCGAAGTCTCCGCGTTCGAGCGTCAGAAACGCGCCGCACGGAAGCCCCGCGTCGTCGATTTGGAACTCCGCCTTTTCCCATTCGAGAAATCCGCCGCCCCAAACGGCTTTTTTGGGGGGCGGCAGAAGCTTGGGCGTACGCAGCTTGTATTCCATTAGAATGTGTGGACAAACAGCCCCGAACGGAGCTTCGGCTCGAACCATGTGCTCTTGGGGGGCATAATCTGCCCCGCGTCGGCAATCGCCATGAGCTGGTCGGTCGTGGTGGGGAACATGGAGAAGGCGACGGCGAATTTCTTGGAGTCTACAAGCTTTTCAAGCTCGGCAGTGCCCTTGATTCCGCCGACAAAGTCTATTCTCTCGTCCGTGCGGGGGTCGCCGATTCCGAGAATCGGGGCGAGAACCCTGTCCTGCAAGAGCGCGACGTCGAGCGACGAAACAGCGTCGAGTCCGTCGGTGTTTTCGAAAGTCAAACCGTACCATTCGCCGTCGAGGTACATCGAAACCTTTTTCGAGCCGTCGGGCGATTTTGCCGCGCCCT
>DHMA01000094.1:0-2311 GCA_002405555.1 Opitutia bacterium UBA4654 | reverse complement strand
ATTTTGCCGCGCCCTTTTCGAGCCTGCACGCCTTGCCGAGCTTTTCGAGGAACTGCTCCTTTGTGTTGCCCGCCAAGTCGCGCACGACGCGGTTGTAGGGCAGAATGCTCAGCTGTCCAGCGGGGAAGACAACCGACAGGAACCAGTTGTAGTCTTCGGCGCCGGTGTGGTTGGGGTTCTGCGCCTTGAAGAAGCGGGCGCAGCGGGCGTTGCTCGCGCTGCGGTGGTGTCCGTCGGCGACGTACGCGCAGGGAATTGCGTCGAAAATCTTCACGATTTTTTCGAGCGTGGCGGGATCGGAAATCTTCCAGACCGTGTGGCGGATTCCGTCGTCGGCGGTAAAGTCGAAGAGCGCGTCGGAGTCCTTTTTGTTTTCGACGATTTTATCAAGCTCGGTTCCGTCCTTTACCGTGAGGAACACGGGGCCGGTGTTTACGCGCAGGGTGCGCGTGAGCATGTAGCGGTCGTTCTCCTTTGCCTCGCGGGTTTTTTCGTGCTTTTTGATTACGTCGTTGTCGTAGTCCTCCGCGCTGAACGTGGCTACAAGCCCCGTCTGGGCGTGGCCGCCCATGACTTGGCGGTAGAGGTACATGCACGGCGCGTCCTCGCGGACCATGTGTCCGTTTTTGACGAGCTTTTCGAAATTCTCCTTCGCGTGGTCGTAGACCGCCTGCGAGTACGGTTCGGTGCCTTCGGGCAGCTCGATTTCGGAGCGCACCACCCTCATGAAGCTCAGCGGCTTGCCCTTAGCCTGTTCAGTTGCCTGTTCGAAATTCACCACGTCGTAGGGCAGGCTTGCGATGTCCGCCGCCTTGTCCTGCACGGGTCTCAACCCTTTGAATGCTTTGATTTTCATAGTTGCCCGCAAGAATCGCAATCTCGACGCGATTTTGCAAGTTTTACTTCAAAAACCTTGCAAATTTTAATTTTTTTTACGATATTCGAAGCCATGAAGATTTCCAACTATAATTATAGAAAGGGCGGTTGCCTGTTTTCGCTCGTAAAAATTTTCGTATTGGCAGTCGTGGTGCTGTGCATCGCGCTCTACTTCACGCTCGGCTTTGTGGCGGACTACGCGCTCAAAACAATTACCGCGGGCACGGGAATCAACGCGGGCGTGTCGTCGGTGTCGCTCGGCATTTCAGACCAAAAGGTGCAGGTCAACAACTTCTTCATCACCAACCCGCCCGACTTCAAGCAGTGCAACGCAATCGCGTTCAAAGAGGCGGTTATCGACGCCGACATCACGCTCTCCGACGCCCTCGCGAAGAAGCTCATTGTAGTCGACGAAATCAAAGTCGACGGGCTTACGATGAACCTCGACATAAAGACGGCAAAGGGAATTTCCGCCCTGCTCTCCTCGCCGCAGTCGAACATCACGGCGATTAAAACCGCCCTCGAAAACAAATTCGGGCTTTCGAACAAAAAAGACGCGAACGCCCAAGCGCAACAGACGGCGAAAGCCGACGCCGACGCCGCGCAGTGGAAATTCATCATCAAAAAGATGACTTTCGGCGCGGGCGTTATCGACGGCTCAATTAACGGCAGCGCGCTTCAAATCAACATGCCCGCGTTCGCGCTCGAAAACATCGGCACTTCCAAGGGCGGCGAGCCTGCGGGCGAGCTTATCACGGACATCGTGGAACAGCTTGCGCTCATCGGCACTTCCGCGCTCGTAAAGGACGCCGTAAAGGGCGGCATCGAGGCGGGCGGCGACGGCGCAAATTCCGCCGCGAAGGGCGCGTCGAAGGCTGTCGAAAACACGCTCAAAAGCCTCTTCAAATAGGGTTTAAACAAGGCGCCAAAAAAGGCTTTCGGGGAAATCCGAAAGCCTTTTTTTGTTTGCCGCGCGGGCGGTCGGGGAGCGTTCCCCCGCAACCGCCTTTTTGCGGATTACAGCATGATTTTCGACGGCAGGAATTCGCTGCGGTATTCGTACTGCGAGCGCACGAATTTGTCCGCTTCGGGGCAGCCCGCAAACGACATCGTCGAGGGAATGTAGTTGAGTTCGCGGTCGGGGAAGCAGAGGGCTATCATGCCGAGCAGCGCCATTTCGGTAAACGGCGCGGCGTAGTCGAAATTGCCCTTGGGCTGTTTGCCCTCTATGCACGCGAGAGTCCATTCAACAAACGGCTTGCCGGGGGCGACGGAGCGCGGCACGGTCTTCTGCGGAAGCTTGCCGCCCTTCATCAATTCCTTCATGCGCGAAGCCGGCCAAATGCGGGTGTTCATGCCGTATTCGTTGGTGTAGACGGTCTCCTTTGTGCCCACGATGAACGTCGCGTTGTTGTTGCGCGGGTCGTCGAGGAAC
>DHMA01000156.1 GCA_002405555.1 Opitutia bacterium UBA4654 | reverse complement strand
GGCGAATTCGTCGAGCACGCGCGCGCCGCGCTTGCCCGCCTGCGCGTCGGGATTCGACGACAGCGACCATATCCGCGTGCCGTTCGAAAACCCCAGCGAGCGCGAATCGGAGCCGTCCACGAGCGAGCCGCCCGACGTTTCGGAAACGGCGACGTCGAGTATTGCGGCGAATTTTTTGCAGTCGTCGATGAATAGTTTTGCCTGCAATTCGTCGCGCGAGCTTACCCAAGAGTCGTACTTTGCCGTCGGCAGGCAGTGGCGGCGCACAAGCTCGTAGGCGGTCGTCCAGCTCATGCCGATTTGCCGCGACTTCTCCATGAGTTTTATCCGCGAGCGGTCGCGAATCCACGCGGTCTGGTACGGAAGAAAAAACGGCTCCATGCTACATCATTTTCAGTTGCGACTCGATTTTCGAAAGCGTCTCCTCCGAAAGCTCCGCCGCCGTCTGCGGCGCGGTCTCCGCCCTCCCCGCGACTTTCGCGGAGGCGAGTTTCTGGATTATTCCGGCGACTGTATTGAAGTCGGACACGCACAGTTCGGACGAGTTGCAGAGGGTGTCGAAGACTATCTCCCAAAGCAGCGCTATTGACGCGTCGCGGGCGTCGAGCGGCTCGTTCGGCGCGACGGCGTCCGCCTCCGCCTTGGCGCGGCGGATTCTTTCCAGATGCGCGGAAAAATCGGAAGCGGCGGATTTCGGCAATGTTTTTTTTGTTGCGCGTTTTGCCGTTGCGGTCTTCTTGGCGGCTTTCTTTGCGGCGGATTTATCGGGGTTTTCTTCCATGTTAAAAATCCCCCGATTCAAGGTAGTCGCGCCCATCGGGCGAGAGTTTCGCGCGGACATGCGCCGCCGAAATCTTCGAGCGCGAAATCTCCACGAGGTTTTTTCCGCGCAGATATTCGAGCGCGGAGGCGATGTCGGATTCGTCGAACTCGAAGCCCGCGAGTTTTGCGCCCGCCGAAAGGGTCGGCAACGGCAGGCTTGCCGGCGACGCGGCTTCGAGCTGTATCAGCAGCGAACGTCTGAACAAAAGTTCGTCGCGCATATCAGATTTCCCCCTTCATTTTCAAAACGATTCTGTCGGTCTTTGCCGAAAGTTCGGCTATGCGTTGTCCGGCTATTTGCGCCTGCGCGATGAGCGCGCTTATATTTTGGGCGTTCTTGCCGACCAAGTCGCGCGTCTCCGAAAGGCTGCGGGCGTGCTGTTTTTGCACGGCGCGGGTCTCCTCACGAATTTCGGCGCGGAGCGCGCGGAGGTCGCGCACAGCCTCGGAGATAGACTGCATTGTCTCCTCTTTGAGTTTATCCATTTGCGCGTGCGTTACGTATGTGAGTTTGGGGTCGGGTCGCTCCGAGTGTTGTTCCCTGATTTTTAAAATCATATAGTATGAGCCAAGCAGCGATGTCAGGGTTATCATCGCGGTGCCGAGCATTGTTGCGTTTTCGGTATCCATAACCCCACATTCTATCCCCTCCACGCTAAAACTACAAAACAACTTTGGCAACTTTTGAACAAGGGGCGCGAGCCGCGCCAGTCAACAGATGGGGGCACTGCCCCCATGAGGCGGATTTTGCTTTGCAAAATTTCTCCGCCTCCGCCCCCAAGGCTTGGAGCCTTGACGCCAACAGAGGGGGCTTACCGCCCCCAAAAGGCGGTTTTCGCTACCGCGAAAACTTCCGCCTGTCCCCCCGCTGGCGAGCGCAAGCCGCGGGCGCAAAATGCGCCACCCTACGGAACTTCGTTCCTTACGGTTGTTATACGGCGCGGCTATAACCGCGCCTTTCCCCGATTAGTTCGTATTGGCTGCGCCAATTACTGGTGTCTGTACGCAAGCCGCGGTTTAGTTTATCTGATTAGTTCGTATTGGCTTCGCCAATTACTGGCGAAAAGATTGTCGAATGTGGAGAGAAGAAAGTGTTTAAAATTGACGCGCGGGGAGCTTGATGTACTGTGAATGTGTATGAAAAAATTATCTGTGTGTTTATCAACCCTTGCGGCGGCATTCCTCTGCGCGTGCTCGACCTGCGAAAACAAAAACGACTGGCAACCGCTCTTCGGCGAAAACCTCGCGGAAGCCGACTACAACCCCGCGGTGTGGTCGCTCTCTCCCGACGGCGTTTTGAGCGCGGCAAAAGACGAAATCATTTTCTCGAAAAAAGATTGGGAAAATTTCGAGCTTGAACTCGAATTTAAAATTTTCAAAGACTCCAACAGCGGAGTGGTAGTCTATTGCGGCGACACAAAAAAATGGATTCCCAACTCAATAGAAATCCAAATTGCCGACAACGCAAAATTCCCGCAACCGCGCACAACTTGCGGCTCGGTCTACGGCTTCGTTCCCGCCGAGTGGGATACATCTCTGCCGCTCGACACTTGGCATAAAATGAGAATCCGCTGTCAGGGGAAAATCATAGACACATGGCTTAACGGCAAACACGTTTCGCGCATGGATATGTCGAAATGGACGGATAATAAAACAAACCCCGACGGCTCGCCCATTCCGCCGTGGCTCGCAAAAAATAAAAAAGCGGAAGCCCCGACCGTCGGCAAAGTCGGCCTCCAAGGCAAACACGGCGACGCCGGCATAAACTTCAAGAATGTGTTAATTCGCCCCCTCTAAGATAGATTGAAAAAATAGACGCGCTCTGCGCGAAATAAACAAAAAGCGGAAATCCCCTAAATAAGGAATTTCCGCTTTTTTGTACACTCTACTTTTCTCCCAAAGCAATCTCCGCGCTGTAATTTTAGGGCGCGTGGCGTACGAGGATTTCCCTAAGCTACGATAGCTGTACTAAACGCCCCACTCCACTTTTCTCCCAGCGCATTCTAAAAAACTTCGTGCGATAGCACTCTAATTTTAGGGGCGTCAAAGTGCCGTTCAGGCGGTGGCTTTGCGAGTGGCTCAGGGTGCGTGGCGTACTGACGTATTTCTTAAAATATAGGAGCTGAACGAAACGCCCTACCCAACTTTTATCCCAACGCAACTTAAAATCTTCCGCGCCGTGCGCTGTAATTTTAGGCATGTCAAAGTGCTTTCATAAGGGTGGCTTTCCTGTACGCACAGGGCACGTGGCGTACTTTTGTACGCGAGCGGTCTGGGCGTA
>DHMA01000229.1:4361-10449 GCA_002405555.1 Opitutia bacterium UBA4654 | reverse complement strand
TGAAGTAGATGTTGTCGGAGTCGTTGACTTCGCCGGCCTCGCAGACAAGCTCCTTTTCCGCGAGCCAGTCCACGCTTGCAATCACCGCCGACTTCGGCATTTTAAGTGCGCCCAGCAGCGTCTCTATCGTCGGCGAGTGCGCCGCGCCCGCGTAGAACGACCTCTCGATTTCCACGAACGCCGCGAGCGCACAGATTTTCTTCGCCCTGTCGCCCATTTTATTCCACGCGTCGTCGTCGGAGAGGAAATCGACGTACTGCACCGAGTATGTAATCAGGCAGCCGACGAGAATCATTGTCCAGAAAATGTAGAGGCTGAACATCGCCACCGCTACAATCGCCAAATATCCGTAGAAGCTCTGCTGTTTTGCGATGTAGCTTATGTAGAGGAACGAGCCTTTGTTGTTGAGCACAAGCAGGCACATTATCACGATTGCCCCCACGAACGCGGGCTTCCATTTCACGCGCGTCGGCGGAATGAATTTGTAGAACGCCGCCAGCACGCAGGTGATGATTCCCAATCCCAAAATGTATGTAATCCACGACGCGTATCCCGTGAGGTATTGCGCCACGAACGGGAGATCGCCCAGAAATTTCGGCATTTGCGACGTCGTGAAGAACGTCATTCCGAAAATCATTCCCACCGACCCGAAGAAAATCATGGAGAAGTAGAACACTATTCTGTTAATCCACTTGCGCCCCTTTTTTATTCCCCAGATGAAGTTGAACGCGTTTTCGGCGTTGACGCAAAGCAGCAGGCATGTGGCGAGCATTGCGAGCATGCCGATTGCCCCCGCCTTTGCGCCCGCCTTCGAGATGTTGTCGATAAATCCGATTATTTCGGGGTTGATTCCCGAACTCTGTCCGTCGGCATTCTGCTGTATTTGGTTGAACGCGGGCATTACGAAAGTCGCTACGTCCATGATTTTCTCGTAGACGGCGTTTTTGTTTTCCCTGAAAAACATGCTCGCGAACATCAGCACTATTGCGAGCATAGGGCCTATCGCAAGCAGCGTCGCGTACGAAAGCGACGACGCCTGCACGAGCACTCTCTTGCCGAAAATTCCGCCGACCGTCGAGATAAGCACGCGCAGGAACGCGACCGCCTTTCCCTTGATTCCCATTGTCGATATGTCCTTTTCCCATATCGTTTTCGTGGCGTAGCGTTTGATTTTTGCGAAGATTCCGACTTTCTTTTGCGTCGATTCCATTTTGTTTCTCCTTTATAAAATTGTGTAGACCGCAAGCCCCAATGCCGCCGAGACCGCAGCCGCCGCCGCGCATTCGGGAGTTGTTCCCAGCGAGTACCACGCGTACGCGAAAAATCCCGCGAACGCGAACGTTTTGAAAACCGCGAAGTTCGACGGGCGGAAGCCCGCCGCGAGCGCGACTGCGATTAGCGCGTCTATTCCCGCCGAGATTTGCGCCGCAAAGCGCGGAATGTCCGCCCCGAAGTCCGCAAAGAAAAGCCATGCGGCTTCGAGCGCAAACGCCGCAGCGAACGCAAGGCGCAGCGCGGCGCTGGCGCGTTTTGCTGTGTCTGTCCGGCTTCGGCTCATCTTTCGTATTTTCTGGGGTCTTCCGCCCAGCCGAGCTTGCTTCTTAAAATCGCGAAATGCGAGTGTCCGCGCAGGCGCACGAAGCGTATCGTGTTCGACGGCATGCTGATTTCGACCGACGAGCCCTGCGTGAGGGTTGCCACTTTTTTCCCGTCGGCGATTAGCGCGCTTTCGCCGCTTACGCATTCTATTTTTATCTGCGCGCCGTAGTCGTAGATGAGGCTTCTGTTCGAGAGCGTGTGGGGGCAGATGGGCGTCATCGCGAAAACCCTTCCCTTGGGGTGGATAATCGGGCCGCCCGCCGAAAGGTTGTATGCGGTCGAACCCGTGGGGGTCGAGAAAATCAGCCCGTCGCCCGCATAGGTTGCGATGAACTCCTTGTCTGCGAAAATCGCGAACTTCGAGATTCCGTCGAGCCTGACGTCCTTGAAGACGAGGTCGTTTAGCGCAAGGTATCGTCTGCCGTTGTAGACCACTTCGAGCAGCGCGCGTTCGAGCACGCGGCGTTCCCCGCGCACGAGCGAAAGGAATTCCGCCTCGGAAATTTCGTCGGTGTACGTCGCAAGGAATCCGAGCTTGCCGAGGTTTATGCCGAAGACGGGGAGGTCGTACTTTGCGATTGCGGGCACGCACGAGAGTATTGTGCCGTCTCCGCCGATGACGCAGCAGATGTCCTTGTCTTTGAACGCGCTTTCGGGCACGGGGAAGTCGGCGCAAATTTCGCACGACATTCCGTTTGCGAGCGCGAGTTTCGAAAGCTTTTCGGCGATTTCCTCCGCCGAAGTCTTCGTTTTGTTCACCACGAACAGGATTTTCTTATTATCGTCCACAAATATAACGAAACCACAGCGGCGCGGATTTCGCAACCTTTTTACGCGGAAAAATCACTCCGCCACCGCGGGGTATACGATGCCGAAAAACGCCAGTCCCGCGCACGCAATCAACGCCGCCAGCGCGAACGAAAACGCCGCCGATTTCCTGTCGCCCGAAATCCACAAAAACGCCGACATCGCGCCCGACGCCGCAAGCACCCACGGCGACAGGAACGCAAGCCCCGCCGCCGCGTAGGCTATCGGCGCAAGAATGTCGGTTTTCGACGCGCTTTGCGGGGCGTCGAAATCGGTTTGCAGGTTCGCGTCTTTCAGCGGCCGCCACTGTGTGGATTCCGTCCGCACCAGATGAAGAAGCCCGATTTTCCCGCGTTCGAGCATGTCGGCGATTTCCTCCTCCGAGTATGGGCCGCTTTCGACGCCCTTCCAACTGAGAAAAAATTTCTTCATCGCCTAGCCGTTGTTTTCGCCCGCGTCTTTTTGCGATGCTTCGCGCATGATTTCCGCCGCCGGTTTGCGCTCGCGGAAAATCGGCGCAAGCGGCGCGGGCTTGCTCTTGCCGAGCTTTCCGAATTTCCCCGTCTTTGCGTCCACCGACCACACCGCGCCCGACGCCTCCCTGAATATCGAGGGCTTCCCGTTTTCGTCGCACACTCCGACGAGTTCGAGCGGGTTTTCGAGCGCGATTTTCAGCGCGTTGACATGCGTTAGGGCGTCGTCGAAATAGTCGGGCGCGGGCGAGCCGTAAAGCTCGCTTTCCACGAGCCGCGTTTTCGAGTTCGACTCGAAAATCCACGAATGCGCTTCGAGAGGCTTTGCGTAGCGTTCCAGCGCCGCCATTCTTGCCTTTGCCTTCGGCGAGTATTCGAGCAGCGTTTCCACGGGGCTTTCCGCGAGCTTTTCGAAAATCAGCTTTTCCAGATATGCGCGGAAAATCGGGTTCGTCCGCGCGTTGCCCACAAGCGAGAGCGCGGAGAGCAGCGACTGTTTCGCCGCGGTCTGCGCCGCCTTTTCTGCGAGCATCGATTCCGCCGTTTTTGCGCCGCCTACAAGCAGGACGCCGCGCGGGGCGCGTCCGTCGATGAAGTGCTTGCGGTAGGGGGCGGTCAGGATTTTCCCGCCCGCGCCCACTTCGCGCACCTCCTGCACGACCTCCGAGCCGCCGCGCCACTTGGAGGTTTTCTCAGAAATCTTTCCGAGCGTGTACACGTCGAGCTTTCCCTCGCGCGAGTATTTGTAGAGGTTTGTGAGCATTTCGTTTTCGGGCAGGGACGCCTTTGCGGCGATTCCCGCCGAGTCGAGCCGCGCGGCGGCTTCGGGCGTTCCGAACTCCGCCGTCTGCCCGCGCAGAATGACGTCCTTCACCTCCGCGATTTTCGAGAGCTTGCGCGAAAATTCCGCGGGAGCCGCGCCCGATTCCGCAAGGCTTTCGAGCGACGCCGCGTATTCCGCCGCGCTCTGCGACGTAAGCAGCGCGGAGCGGAGCTTGTCGAACTTCGCGTAGGCGTTTTTCGCGTCGGCGACGCGCACGGAGATTTCGTCGAATTTTTCGGAATCGAGCCTGTGCGGTCTGAACGTTGCGGACACTTCGCCCACGAGCGGGCGGAGCTTCTCCAAGACGGCGTCGGCGTCGCGGTCGATGTCCGCCTTTGCCCGCGCGAAGTTTTCGTACTCTTCGGCGACGGCCTCGTATTGGGCAAGGTATTTTCTGAGGTCGGCGGCGTTTTGCGCCCTGCGTTCCTCTGCGGCGGCCGAAATTCTTTTGCCCGCGGAGTCGATTATTCCGCGGTATACCGACTGCTCCACGGGCGAGAGCGACGCCGCTTCGAGGCGCAGTTCCTCGACCGAGTTTTTCGCCTTTTCGAAGTCGGCGGGCTTTGCGGTTTTTGTGTCGAATTTTTCGAGCGACCGCACCGCCTCCTTCACCCGCGCGAGTCTGTTTGCCGCGATTTTCGCCGAGTCCGCCAATGCCGCGAGCCTTTCGGCGTACTTTTTCGACGGGTATTTCCTTTCGAAGTCCGCGATTTTTTTCGGCAGGCTCGACGGTTCGCGCAGATTTTCCATTTCCGCGATTTCGTTTTCGGCGGCGATGTCGTTTTGCCGCGCGGTTTCGAAATCCCACGCGAAATACGCGCCCGCGCCCGCCGCCGCGATTCCCGCGCAGACTGCCGCAGTCCGCGCGAGTTTTGCGAGAGCCGCCGACGCGCGGAGCTTCGAGATTTCGGCGGAGAGCCTTTTTGCCGACTCCGCGTCGAGCGCGTCCGCCGCCTCGGCTTTGAGGGCTGTCAGCCGCGCGAGCCTTTCGGCGCGTTTTTCCGATTTGTCGGGCTTTTCGAGTTCCGCCCGCGCGAGGTTTGCCGCCCGCGCCGCCTTTGCGGCGGCAATCGCGGCGTCCTGCTTTTTTGCGGTTTCGGCGGAGATTCTTTCGACAAATTCCGTTCCGTCGAAGTCGGCGTCGCCGCGCAGGAGGTTGAATTCGTTTACGAGGTCGGCGGCGGCGGCGAAGTCGCGCTCGACGTCGAGTTTTTCAAGCTCAGCGACGATTTCGGCGCAGCGTTTGCGCTCGGCGTCCTCGGCGCGGGAGCGCAGGTATAGCTCGGCGTTGCGCCAGATTTTGTTGTCGGAGAGCGTGGCGGCTTCGGGCGCGAGGGCGTCGCGTATTTTCGACGTTTCGGCGAAGTCGTCCGCCGCGACCGCGCGTTCGAGCTGCGCGAGCTTTGCCGCCGCTACGCGTCTGGACAGCTTTTCGCACTCGCGCCGCGCCTCGGCGTCGTAGGCGTTGATTTTTGAAATCGTTTTGATTACCGCGAGCGCGTCCTCGTACCTGCGCATGCGCATCGCCCTGCGGAAGTCGCGGTAGAGCGGGTGGTTTTGCGAAATTCCGCGCGAGTACAGCGAGTTCGCAAGCTCTATTTGCGCGTCGTCGAACGGCGGCGGAACGGGCAGGTTTGCGCCGTCGCAGAACGCCCGCCACTGGTCGATTTCGGGGAAAAGCAGGGCGTTGAGCGTGTCGAGCAGGTTTGACGATTCGGCTACCTGCAATGCGGTGTAGTCGCGCCCCGCCTTGATTAGCGCGACGCAGTGTTCCAGCTGCGATTCCGTCTGGGCGCACAGCTTGTAGTATTCGGTTGCGACGGAGCGTTTTTGCATGTCGGAGGCGTTCGACCGCCCGCCGAGAATCGCCTGAATTTTTACTGTCAGAAGTTGCGGCGTCATTTTTGTTTCAAAGCCTTCCATTTTGTTTCGCGCGTTTCGCGCTTGGGAATGTCGGGAATGTCGAGGGCAAGCCGCGCGGCGGCGAGCAGTTTTGCGGCGTCGGCGCGGGTCTGCGGGGTTCCGACGGTCAGCAGGTTTTCGGCGCGGCGCATGAGGGAGTCCGCCCGCGTTCCGATGTCCTCCAAAATGTCGCGTTCAAGCGACGGATTTTTTTCGGCGTAGCCCGAATTTTTCCAGATTTCCAAAGCCCCCGCGAAGTCGTCGGAGGCGATTTTCTCCCTCACTTCGCCCGCCGTCTGGGCGAGCGACTTTTTTGCGGGTTCCGCCTCCGCGCCTGTCGGCGTTTCCGCCGCGCTTGCAAGCACGGGAAGTTCGCGCTGTTCGGCGTCGGAACTGCGCGTTTTTTCGCGTTCGGGCATGAGCGCAAACGCCGCCGCCGCGATTGCCCCAATCGTTATCGCCGCCGAAATTCCGTAGATTATAG
>DHMA01000229.1:1766-4283 GCA_002405555.1 Opitutia bacterium UBA4654 | reverse complement strand
TCGAGCCGCCCTTTTGCGTTTCCACCACATCGTAGCGGACTGCCGCCTTCGGCGCGCCGACTTTCAGATTGTAGCGTTCGCGGTTGTTTTTTTCGCCCGTGAGCGCGTATTTCGCCGCGCGGTTGTCGGGCGCGGCGGGCGCGGTTTTTGCGGAAAGGTTTATCGCCGCGGCGATTCCCGACGTGTCGGTCTTCCATAGAAACGCGTTCGGGTTTTCCCCCGACGCCATCGAGGTCGTGAACGTGATGTCCCACGCGTCGGCGGGGTTGACGTTGAGCAGCAGGCTTTCGGAGAAGAGGTCGAGCAGCGTCCGCGCGTCGTCGGGCGACGCCGAAATCTGCGCGGGGCAGTTCGAAAGCAGCGCGGCCTTTGCGGGGTTGCCGAAATATTTTTCCCAGTTTTTTGCGGGCAGGGAGTTTTTCGCCTTGATGTTTTCAAGCCCGAAAACTTCGCCGACGTAGCGCGGGTCGCCGCTCCATTTCGACACCCAGCCGCTCCACTGCGCCAGAATTTCTGCGGGGTTTGCGAGTCCGCCGATGTCGCTTTGCGGAATCGCGATGTGGTGGGCGACGTAGTTGTTTCTGTTTGTGTAGTCCGTCCCCGCATCGCGCATGCGCGTGAGGATATGCCAAGTCTGCCCGCCGTATTGCAGGGTTCTGTGCGAGAACGCTTCGCCGGAGCCTATTTCGTAGACGCCGCACCTTTCGACGGCGGCGGCGAGCTTTTCGGGCATGTCGCGCGTGCGGGCGACGGTCGAGAATCCCGTTCTGCCCAGCGTGAGCGACGCGGGCGAGCTTGTGTAAATGAGTTGGTATGCCATTTCGCTATTTTGTCGGAATGAGTTTTGTCGATTGCGACAGCAGCCAGATTGCGGGGATTTCCACGTCTATCGGCCTGATTTTCGAGGGAATCGGCGCGATTTTTCCCGCGCATTCGCCGTCGAGCAGCATTTGCGGCGAGTGCCCCAACGCGCTTACGGCGAAGTACCTTATGTTGCTTGAAATCGACTCCGCGCTTGCGGGGATTGTTGGGTCTATTTCCGCGAGGAAGTCGCGCAAAATTCCGCTGTTGGAGTCGACCGCGGCGAGGTCGAGCCTCCCGTCGGAAATCGGCTCCGCGAGCGGCGTTTTCAGCAGGTGTTTCCACATGTCGCACTTGCCGATGAGAATCGCAAGCGGCGTGTCTATTTTTTTCAGCGGCTCAATCGCGAGTATCCTTTTTATGCGGATTTCCATTTCCGACAAAATGGTGTCCTGCTGGTCGAGCCGTCCGTCGATTGAAAGCTGCGGGTCGGGGTAGTCGCCGAGAGCCGCCTTGAAGTTGCGGTTTGCGGCGGGGTCGAAAAGGAAGAATATTCCCGACGAGCTTGCGACGTGCATCGCTCCGGGCGACTCCTCTATGTCAAGCCCCGGCTCGAAGTGTTCGCCCGCGTTGTCGTAGAAAATTATCGAAGTTCCCTCCGCGCCGTCGCGCGAGAGCGAGTACGTCATGGGTTTTGGCAGCGCGACGATTTTCCCGAAGCGCGGGTAGCGTTCGTACATCTGCCCTTCGAGCGCGGTTTTTGCGAGAATCGCGTCTTCGGGGCGTTTTGCCGAAAACAGGCTGTTTTTCATTTGCGTAAGCAGCATGTTTCCCGACGGGTCGAGGTCTTTGAGCACAATGCCGAAATTCTTGTAGAGCGAGCCTTGCAGCATGCGGATTAGCGCGCTCAGGTAGTACGACTTCCCCGCGCTCGGCGCGCCCACTATTGAGAATATGCGGCGGTCGAGTTCAAGGTAGTTCGGCGGAAGTTTTCTGCGGCAGTGCGGGCAGGCGACGTCGGGGGCGGGCATTCCCGCGGGGTCGATTGCGATGCCGTCCTCCGTGAAAGATGTGGGCAGAAAGCGCAGCATTTCGTCCTGCCCAAGCACGGGGTCTCCGCGCAGGCTCTCGTGGACTGCTATGCTCATGGCGTCGCCGACGTCGAATTTCAGCCAGCAGAGCGGGCACGTTATTGCCTTCGAATTTTCGGAAAGAATCGGCACTGTCGCGTCGGAATCCGAGCCGTCGCCGAACACCGAAGAGAACATGAAGCCGAGTTCGAAGCCCTTCGGGCAGATTGCTATTCCCGCGCCGCTAAGCCCGCGTCCGAGCACCGACTGTTTCAGCCGCGCGAACGGCACTTCGTCTTCTATCCGCCCCGTTTCGGCGTAGAAGACAAGCCATTTCGAAACGTCCATGTTCCGCGCCTTTTCGACGGTTTGGGGGTCGTCGGAAAGGTAGAAGAGGCGTTCGCCGAGCTGCATTGTGGCAGCTCCCGAAAGCTCCGCGGGTTCGGAGATTTTGGTGCCGTTGATTTACACGTCGGCGGTGGGGTCGGTCGGCGTGAGCAGAAGTTTTCCGCCCTTCGTTTCGGAGACTTCGAGAAACGGGAAGGGGAAGCCCGTTTTCAGCGGGTCGTTGGAGCCTCCGAGCGTGGCGGGGAACTGCGATGTTTCGCTTACCGACGCGTCCGCGCAGTCTATCAGCGCGAGTTTT
>DHMA01000229.1:0-1679 GCA_002405555.1 Opitutia bacterium UBA4654 | reverse complement strand
CCAAATCCAAACATATATTCTTTTATCGTATTCTTAATTGATGTCTTCCTTTTGGCAACCATTTTTTGGCGTTTTCGGCGCGTTTCGATCGCTGGGCGTTTTTCGCTTTTTTCGAAAAAAACAGTTGAGTCCGCGTGGAAAAGTCCGATTATCCCCGATAACGGCGCGTTTCGCGCGCGGCACGTTCCGAAAATTCAACTTTTTTTTGAAACGTTTTCCACGAATGCGCGTCTAATATAATACAAAGACTATTCAGCATCTATGGCAAAAACAACCGAATCTACTTGTTCCGACAACCTCCTCGAACGTTTGAAGGGCGGAGACGACGTTGCGTTCGGAGAGTTGGTCAACTCCCACTGGGACAAAATCTACAACCGCGCCAACAGTCTGCTCGACAATCGGCAGGACGCCGAGGAGGTCGCGCAGGACACTTTTATCCGCGCCCGCAAAAGCATAGGCAATTTCAGGGGCGACTGTTCCATTTCCACTTGGCTCTACCACATCGCCACAAACCTCGCCCACAACAAGCACTGGTACTGGTGGCGGCGCAAGCGCGGAGAATCGATTTCGCTCGATACCCCCGTCGGCGACGACGGCGACATGACTGTTTGCGACCTCATCGATGGCGAAGAGCAGAACCCCGCCGAAACCGCCGCTTTCTCCGAGTTTTCCGAGCTTCTCCCCAAGGCGATTGACGCCCTCCCGCAAAAATACGGCGAGGTTCTCAAACTGCGCAACGCCGAGGATTTGAGCTACGAGGAAATCGCGTCCAGACTGGGGCTGAGCGTCGGCACGGTCAAGAGCCGCCTGTCGAGAGCCCGCGAGTATCTGCGCGAGGAACTTGAAAAATTGAAGTAATGAAAATTTCGCGGGGTAGATTCGACGAACTTGTTTCGTCGTATCTCGACGGTGAGGCGACTCCCGCCGAAATCGAACTGCTCGCAAAATGCGTTCGCGACGACCCCCGCATGGCGGACATCTTCCACAAAACTTGCCGCCTCCATGCCGCGATGTGCTCCATCTACGGCAAAAAGGCGGTTTTTGCCCCGCTCGACGGCGTAAGCTCGCCGTTTTTCGCCGCAAAAAAAACTTCGCGCGTCCGCGCGGCGTTGGAATGGTCGGCGGTTGCGGCTCTGATGCTTGTATGCGCTGGGTTGATGAAGCTTGCGGTCGATACCATGCCGACTCACGACGAAAAAATCGCAAAATCCGTGTTGCCGTCGGAGGACGGCGCGGTTGTGTCCGAAAAAATCGTAACGGAAAACGGCACGGTATTCAGCGTAATCCGCATAAAATCAAACCTGCCCACGGGGATTGCCGCCTTTGAATGACGGGGCGTGAAAACGCCCCTCTAACAGCGTTTCCCTGTATGCGCAGACCGCTCGCGTACGATAAGTACGCCACGCGCCCTGCGCATACAGGAAAGCCACTCTTATAGGGGCATTTTGACGCCCCTAAATAGTGAGCGCACGGCGCGGAAGATTTTAAAATGCGCTGGGATAAAAGTGGAGTTGATTGGTAAGCGGAGAACCTTTGTTTTAGGTTTTCCGTTTTTTCTTTATCCGCGCAAAGCGCGTCTATTTAAATTAGTTTCTGTCTAATGTTCTGCTATCCCAAATGCCAGTAATTGGCAAAGCCAATACGAACTAAAAGGGGAAAGGCGCGGTTATAGCCGCGCC
>DHMA01000189.1 GCA_002405555.1 Opitutia bacterium UBA4654 | reverse complement strand
ATTCCGAGTTTTGCGACGTACGCGCGGGCGGTTTTTTTGTCCGCCCCGCGGAAGTCTCCGCCCGCGTAGCCCGTTTCCGCAAGCCACGAAATCCAGTCGGCGACCGCCTCGCGGTAGTTGCGGACCGTGTATTTTGAGTACCTCCGCTGGTTCGAAATCATGAACACGAATTCGTCAAGCTCGCGCGGGGCGGCTTTTGCGGGGGCGGTTTCGCGGTTTTTCTCCATTACATTCCGAAGAACGCGCTTGCGATATTCGCAAAGTACGAGTCCACCCAAGTTTTCAGGAACACGAAATAGAGGAGTCCGCCGCACGCAAGCCACGGGCCGAACGGAATTGCGAGCGGGTCGGCTTCGGTGCCGTCGGCGAATTTTTTGCGCGGCGCGGATTTTTTCGAAAAGACGCGCTTTGTCGCGACAATCGGAATCATCGTCAACGCCCCGATTATCGACCCTCCGAAGATTGCAAAAATCGCGCCCTGCCAGCCGCAGAATGCGCCTATGCAGCCAATCAGAATGACGTCTCCCTCGCCCATCGCCTCTTTTTTGAAAACGCACTCGCCGAGCGTCCTTACCCAGTAGAGCACGCCCGAACCGACCGCGATTCCGACCGCCGACTTTATCCCCGACGCCACGACCGACGCCGCGAACGGCGCGTCCTCTATAAGCGTTCCGTGGATTTGCGGCATCATAAGCGACAGCGCGAAGCCGATTGCCGTTCCGCCGATTGTCGCGAAGTCGGGCAGCATCATGTGGTCTATGTCCACAAACGCGCAGAAAATCATAATCGCGGCAAATACCATTCCCGCGAACGCCGCGTAGGGGGTCGCCGTCGTCCACAGCGCGAGGAAGATTGCCGCCGTCAGCGTTTCGACAAACGGGTAGCGGAACGAAATCCTGCGCCCGCAGCACCGCGCCCTTCCTCGCAACAGAAACCAGCCGACAATCGGGAGGTTGTCGAACCACCTAATCGGCTTTCCGCACGCGCAGTGCGACGGCGGGCTTACTATCGACTCGCCCTTTGGGATTCTGTAAATGCACACGTTCAGAAAACTGCCGACGCACGCGCCGAGGCAGAAAAAAAACGCGTCGAAAATTTCGGGAAACTGCGCCTTGATTTCAGCGATGTCCATACAGGTTCTCCTTTATTGTTTCGAGCATGAACGCGCCCATGAGCGGCGCGCCGGTCCAGATTGAAAGCGATTTCGCTCCCTGCCACGCGAGCATCGCAAGCCCGTTTTCGGCGGGGATTCCGTTTGCGCGCGCGGCGAGCACCGACGCCGTTTCGCCGTCGCGGCGGTAGGGCATGTCGAGGAACGCGCAGTCGGGCGGGATTTTCGAAAAGTCCGCAACGGGGTTGTCGTCCGCGTTAAGCCCCACCGACGTCGCGTTTACGACGATTGCCCGCGGGGGAATTTTTGCCTCTATTCCCGCGAGCGGCGCAGTTTCTATTTCGAAATTTTCCGCGCTTAAATCATCGGCAAATTTTTTCAGGCGTTCGGGATTTCTGTTCGCCACAAGGAGCGATTTGCATCCCGCCGCGATTATCGCCGCCGCCGCTCCGCGAGCCGCGCCGCCCGCGCCGAGCAGCACAGCGTCGGCGTTCGCAAAGCCGCGCCCGAACGCGTGTTCGACCGCCGCCGACACGCCGAATCCGTCGGTGTTGAAGCCTTTCCAGCCGCGCGGCGTGCGCAGAAGCGTGTTGCACGCCTTGGCGTTTTTTGCGCTTGCGTCGAAGTCGTCGACGACGCGCATTGCAACCTCTTTGTGGGGTATTGTCAGGTTGATTCCGACAAAGTTTTTCCGCCAAAAAACGTCGAGCGTCTCGGCGAGTTTTTCGGGCTCGACTTCGAACGCGAAGTATTTTGCGCCGTCGAGCGCGGCGTTCGTTTTCGCGGCCTCCGCAAGCGCGGCGTTTTGCATGAGCGGGCTTAGCGAGTGCCCAATCGGCTTGCCGAAGACCGCAAAAAACGGCGGCTTCGGATTTTCCGAGCGTTCGGCGAACGCGCCTTCCGAGAGGTCCGATACGTGCAGAACTTCCGCCATATTACAAAGAGTAGTCGCGCGCGCCGAACAGGAAAGTTCCCACGCGGATTATTGTCGAGCCGCATTCCACGGCGCGTTCGAGGTCGCCGCTCATGCCCATCGAGAGTTCGGGCAGGGCCACCGAAAAGCTTTTTTCGAGGGCGTCGCGGAGGTTTCGGAGGTTTTCGAAACAGCGCGTTGCCGTGTCCAAATTGGAGTCGAGCGGGGCGATTGCCATCAGCCCCTCGACCTTGACGTTTTCGAGCGAAAGCGCGGCGTCGAGCAGCGCGGGGGCTTCCTCCATGTCCGCGCCGAATTTTGCGGGGTCGCGCCCCGAATTTATTTGCAGGAGCACGCGCATTTTTTTGCCGAGCTTTGCGCATTCGGCGTCGATTTTTTTCAGCAGTTTTTCGGAGTCCGCGCTCTGGATTCTGTCTACGCGCTCGACGGCGTGCTTTACCTTGTTTGTTTGGAGGTGTCCGATAAGCTCCCACTCCATTTTCAGGGCGCGGCCGCGCTCCGAGTCGAACTTTTCCATGACTTCCTGAACGCGGTTTTCGCCGACCGCCCCGAATCCGTACCGCGCCGAGTATTCTACGGCGTCCACTGGGTGCGTTTTTGTGACGGGCAGTATTTTTACGTCGGCGGGGTTTCTGCCGCACGAGGCGCACGCATTTTCGACGCGTTCGAGAAGTCTGCGGCAGTTGCCGCAAAATTCTTCGTATGCAATCATTGTATTACTTGTTTTTCTTGTTGTCGATGCTTGCGGCGATTAGGCGTTTGCCGAATTTCCACAGCGAGCCTGTCGGGTTTGCCGCCTCCGTAAGGGTTTCGTCGAACGCCTTTACGAACCTGTCCACTTCCTTTTCCGTTATGATAAACGGCGGGAGCAGTTTCACGGCGTGGACTTCGTGGCTTGTAACCTGCGTTATGATTTTGTAGTTGTCCATAAGCGACGTTACAATCATCTGCGTGAAGAGCGAATTGTTCGCGGCTTTCAACGCCTTCCACGCCGCCTTTTGCAGAAGCCCTTTCGGTTCCTGAAATTCTATTGCAATCATAAGCCCCAGCCCGCGCACTTCCCTGATGTACGAGTGTTTCTCTTTGAGCGCTTCGAGCTTCTGTTTGAGCAGCGCGCCCATCTTTGCGCAGTTTTCGACCATTCCGTCCTTTTCGAGGACGTCGATTGTCGCCAAGCCCGCGACCATTGCGAGGTTGTTTCTGCCGAAAGTCGTGGAGTGTTTTACGCAGTTTTCGAGCGGCGAGAAAACGCTCTGGTGGATTTCCCTTGTGGTGATGAACGCCGCGCACGGAACGTAGCCGCCGCTGAGCGCCTTCGCCATCGTGACGATGTCGGGTTCAAGCCCCCAGTGTTGGTAGGCGAACATTTTGCCCGTTCTGCCGAAGCCCGTCTGCACTTCGTCCATGATGAAGAGCGCGCCGTATTTGCGGCAGAGTTCCTGCGCTTTCGGGAAGAAGTCGTCGGGCGGAATGTCCACGCCGTGCCCGATGACGGGTTCTGAGATGAACGCGGCGACGTTGCCCTCTTTGAGTTTCGCTTCGAGGTCGGCGAGGTCGGCGAATCCGATTTTGTCGGTGTCGGGCAGGAACGGCCCGAAGCCGTCCCTGAAATGCGGCGTGTGGGTTATCGACATCGAGCCGTATGTCAGCCCGTGGTAGCAGCCGTCCATCGAAATTATGCGCGAGCGTTTTGTGTGGGCGCGGGCGAACTTTATCGCGCCTTCGTTCGCCTCCGTCCCCGAATTGCAGAAGAAGACGGCGGAGAGTTTGTTGTTGTGCAGTTTTACGATTCTTTCCGCGAGCAGGCCGCTGAGCAACGCGCAGTCGAGCTGTACCATGTTCGACAAATCCATGTCGATTGCGTCCTTGATTGCCTTGCCTATTACGGGGTTGTTGCGCCCCATTCCGAACACGCCGTAGCCCGAGATGAAGTCGAGATATTCGTTGCCGTCGGCGTCGTAGAGGTATGCGCCCTTGGCGCGTTTGTAGCATTTGTCGAACCCGATTGTTTTAAGCACGGTTGCGAGCGTGCGGTTGACGTATTTTTCGTGCAAATCGTAGTTCTGCCCGAAGCGCGAGTCTATCAATTCCTTTAAATCAAAATCTTTCATTGATAAATTTTTTTTCCGCCTTAACTTTACCCCACACTATAAATACTTCAAACATTATTTCGATGGAAATTTTATCCTCATACTATGTGGTCGATTTCGACCCCTTCGCGCTCCGCTTTCCCGACGGCTGGTTCTTGGAGGGCGTACGGTGGTACGGGCTTGCGTATTTGGCGGGCTTTGTAATCGCGCTCTGGCTGTTCAACTTCTATTATAAAAAGGGCAAAAGCCCGCTGTCGCCCGACGACAACGCCTCCCTCATTACCTATCTGCTCTTCGGCGTGATTCTCGGCGGACGCCTCGGCTACATGCTTTTCTACGATTTTTCGAACTTTGTCTCGAACCCGCTAATCGCGCTCCAAATCTGGAAGGGCGGCATGGCAAGCCACGGCGGATTCATAGGCGTGGTGCTTTCGATGATATGCTTTGCGCGGACGCGGAAAGTCTCTTTCTGGAAAATCGCCGACATTGTCGCGACCGCGTGCACCCCCGGGATTTTCCTCGGAAGAATCGCAAACTTCGTCAACGGCGAGCTTTGGGGCAAGGTTTCCGACGTTCCGTGGGCGATGGTTTTTCCGCACTCCGCGCCCGCGGGCACGGCAATCGAAAACATAGCCGCCCGACACCCCTCGCAGCTCTACGAGGCGTTCGCGGAGGGGCTTTTCATCTTCCTGTTTTTGCAGTGGCGTTTCTGGCGCGGGAAAAACCTTTCCGACGGGCGCATAGCGGGCGAATTCCTCTCGGTCTACGCCGTGGTGCGCATAATCTGCGAGGTCTTCCGCGAGCCGGACTTCGGCGTAGAGCCCATTTTGGGGCTGAGCAGGGGCACGTTTTACTCCGCGCTGACGCTCGCCGCGGGGCTTGCGATAATTGCCTATTCAAAATTCCGCGCTTCCGAAAAATAGCGCGCGGAGCTTTTATTGTTGCGTTCGGCGGGCGTTTTTTAACATACTTTTTTCAATCCAATGGGAACGATAAACAAATACATCTTCAAACAGGTCGCGATGGCGGCGCTGATGACCGTCGCGCTGTTCGTGTTCGTGCTCGTGCTCGGCAACGTCATAAAAGAGGTTATGGGCGAGCTTGCCGCTGGGAGGCTCAGCATTTCGTTCTTTCTGTACATAGTCGCGCTGATTATCCCCGGGGTCATTCCCTACGCGCTTCCGCTCGGCATGCTCACGGGCATTCTGCTTGTGTTCGGCAGAATGTCGGCGCAAAGCGAGGTCGTGGCGATGAAGGCGTGCGGACGCTCCATTTACAGCATGGCGGCTCCCGTGTTCTTTCTGGCGATTTGCGCGTCGCTGTTTTCGGTGGCTATCAACTTCTACTACGCGCCCGCCGCCGACTACGCCTACAAGAGCGCGCTCAAAAACCTCGTCCGCGCAAATCCGCTCCAATTTATCCAACCCGGTTCGTTTATCCGCGACTTCCCCGGCTATGTAATCTACGCAAACTCCTCCGACGGCAACGAGCTTGTGAGCTTCCGCATTTGGGAGCTTGACAAACAGGGCAGGGCGCAGATTTCCATACAGTCGGAACGCGGCGCGCTTTCGTACGACGACGCCCGCGACGAAATCGTGCTGACCCTCAAAAACGGCAGCGCGGAACGCGCGAGGTCGGGCGACCCCGAAGACCTGCGCAAGCCCCTTCCGTCGGCGCGTTTCGACGAGCTTGTAATCAAGCTGCCCCTCAACGAGATTGTCGGAACTATGGACAAGGGCAAAAAGCGGCTGAAAGTAATGACTTTCGGCGAGCTTCTCGACGCCCGCGAAACTTGGCACAGATTCCCGCCCGAACAGACCACGCCCGAACGCGCGTTTCACGACAAAATCGAGGTTCAGTTGCAGATTCAGAAAAATTTTGCGATGGCGTTTTCGATATTTTCGATGGTGGTGCTCGCGGTGCCGCTGGGAATAAAGGCGAGCAGAAGCGAGACTTTTGCGAACTTGGCGATAGCGTTGGCGTTGGCGATGAGCTACTACATGATGACGGTCGTGATTTCGTGGCTCGAAAAATACCCCGAAATGCGTCCCGACATTCTGATTTGGATACCCAACTTCATATTCCAAGCCGTAGGCACATACTTAATCTATCGGTCTTCGCGCAACTAACGGCGCTTAACGGGGCGTGAAAATACCCCTCTAAGAGCGTTTCGCGAGTGTCTCAGACTGCTCGCGTACGTCAGTACGCCACGCACCCCGCAATCGCGGGAAAGCCACCGTCTGAACGGCACTCTAACGCGCCTAAAATTACAGCGCACGGCGCGAAGATTTTAAAATGCGCTGGGATAAAAGTAGGGTTAATTGGTAAGCGGAAATTCAATGTTGTAGGATTTCCGCTTTTTTCTTTTCCGCGCACAGCGCGTCTATTTTAATTCGTTTCTTTCCAACATAAAATAATCCCAACGTCAGTAATTGGCGAAGCCAATACGGACTGATACAGAAAAGGCGCGGGTATACCCGCGCCGCATTATCACAGAAAGGAACGAAGTTCCGACGGCAGGCGCACCTTGCGCCTTGGGGCTTGACTTTTGTGGAGGATTGCGCAAAATGGGTTGATGTTGGAGGGCGATATACGCTTGGGGGTATTTGGGCCGATGGCGTGGTATTCTTGGGCGTGTGTGGCTCTTGTTTTTCACAAATAAAATCAAAGGAAGAGAAGAATATGGTAAATCGCAGAGGATTTATGAAATCGGCGGCCGCCGCGGGCGGATTGATGTTGTTGCCTTCGTGGAGCGCGGGCAAGCAGGTCGGTCCGAACAGCAAATTGAACATTGCGCTGGTTGGCGTGGGCGGAATCGGCGGCATGGCAATCGGGCAGTTGCTGCCCTGCAAGCAGGCGAACATCGTCGCGCTTTGCGACGTTGACGACGCCCGCGCGGCGAAGAACTACAAGGCGTTCCCCGCCAGCACTCCGCGCTTTCGCGACTACCGCGTCATGCTCGACAAAATGGACAAGCAAATCGACGCCGTCGTTGTTTCCACTCCCGACCACATGCACTATCCCATCGCGGCTTGGGCGATAGCAAAGGGCAAGCACGTCTTCTGCCAAAAGCCCCTCACGCGCACAATTTGGGAGGCGGAAGAATTGAAGCGTCTCGCGAAAGAGGCGGGCGTCATCACGCAAATGGGCAATCAGGGGCACACCAACGAGGGCTGGCGTCTGATTAAGGAATGGTACGACGCTGGAATCCTCGGACAAATCGAGGAAATCCACATTTGGACAAACCGCCCCGTGTGGCCGCAGGGCGACCTCAAAATGCCCGCGGGTCAGCCCGTTCCGCCTACGCTCGACTACAACCTGTGGCTCGGCGTCGCTCCCTACCAGCCCTACAACA
>DHMA01000030.1:8735-9074 GCA_002405555.1 Opitutia bacterium UBA4654 | reverse complement strand
GGTTGCGGCTTTCGATATATGTCGGCAACAGGTGGCGTTTGAGCTTGCCCACGCGCGTGCGCGGAAGCTCGTCTGTTGTCAGCACGAATTTTATGATGCGCTTGTACGACGCCGTCGCGCGGTTGTACGGCAGGATAAAGTCGTTGCGGACGTGTTCCTCCGCGCCATCCTTTCCCATTGCTGAAATCATTTCGGGCGACACCCTGATTACCGCCTGCAACATGTTGTCGTACATGAGGATTCCCGCTTCGAGAAGCTCGTCGCCGCTTTGGCGTTTGAGCTGCGTTTCCATTTCGGCGGGGTTGATGTTTTTGCCGTTGGGAAGCACTATGATTTCCT
>DHMA01000030.1:0-8678 GCA_002405555.1 Opitutia bacterium UBA4654 | reverse complement strand
GCGGCCAGTGATGAAAAGGTATCCGTTTTCGTCGAGGTATCCGAGGTCTCCCGTGTAGAGCCAGCCGTTTTTGATTGATTCCGCCGTCTCTTCGGGGCGTTTGTAGTAGCCCTGCGTTACGTTGTCGCCGCGCACGATAATCTCGCCCTCGACAATCCTGATTTCGATTCCCGGCAACGCCTCCCCGGGAGAGCCTACTTTGATTCTGCCGATTCGCGGGAATGCGATGATGGGGGCGCATTCGGTCATTCCGTAGCCTTCGCGGATACCGAAGCCGAGCACGTCGAGGTCGCGCCAAATGCGCTTGTCGAGAGCCGCGCCGCCCGAAATCCAGAATTTTACCTCTCCGCCGAATTTCTTTTGAATTGCCCCGAAGAGCAGGCGCGAAAGTTTGGGGCTGTTTGCGAGCTTCGCCGCGTTGAAAAGCGCCGACGCAATTTTCGACTGCCTGATTTTCGCCATGATGTTTGCGTGCAAAAGCTCGTAGAAGCGCGGCACGCTGATAATCATATCGACGGGGTATTTTTGCAGCACATCTCCGATGTCGGAGGGCGAAAGCGATTTCGGGAACGACAGTCTGCCGCCTATCGAAAGCGGCATTACGAGCGTGCCCATGAGCGGCAGAATGTGGTGGAACGGCAGGAGCGCGAGCACGCGTATTCCGTCGAAATAGTATCGGGCGTCGTAGACTGCCCGCATGTTGGCGTACATGTTGCCGAATGTGAGCATTACGCCCTTGGGGTTGCCCGTCGTGCCCGACGTGTAGACAATCAGCGCGAGGGCGTTGGAGTCGCGCTCGATTTTCCAGTTGCTCGATTCGGGCTTGGGAAGCTCGCCCTCGAAGAGGTCTTCGAGCACGACGATTTTTGCGCGGTTCCCCGATTTTTCGACCGCCTCCCGCGCGGTGTCGAGGCTGTCGCGCCCCACGCAGACGGCATCGGGTTCGGCGTCCGACAAAATGAAAGCCACTTCCTCCGCGTTCGATTTCGCGTCGATTGGCACGACCGTCGCGCCGTCGAGCCACGCTCCGTAGAGCGCGAACACCCACTGCGGCGAGTTTTCGGCAAACACCGCTATTTTCCGCTCGCCGTCGGCGTGCGGCAGGGCGTCGCGCGCCTTGATAATGCGGGCGTATGTGTCCGCGTACGAGAATTCGAAATCGACCCCCGCGAGCGCGGCGCGGTCAAACTCTTTCATCAGTGTGATGTTCATTTTTTGCTTCCCCTTTCGTACCGCGCAATCCATGCCGCGCTCCACTCTTCGAAGTCGCCGTTTTCGATGTGTTTGCGTGCCTGCTCGGTGAGTATTTGGAAAAATCTTATGTTGTGTATCGAAACGAGCGTGCATGCGAGCATTTCGTTCGCCTTCACCAAATGCCTGATGTACGCGCGCGAAAACTGCGACGCGTAGCTGTCTATTTCGGGGTCGAGCGGCGACGGGTCCTCCGCGAAACGCGCGTTTTTGAGGTTTATTTCGCCGTCGAGCGTGAACGCGCACGCGTGGCGGGCGAGCCTTGTGGGCATTACGCAGTCGAACATGTCCGCGCCGAGGGCAATCATTTTGAGGATTTGCGGCGGCGTTCCCACGCCCATGACGTAGCGCGGCTTTTCGGCGGGCAGGTTTTGGGCGCAGACGTCAACCTGTTCGAGCATTGCGGGTTCGGGTTCGCCGACCGACACGCCGCCGATTGCGTAGCCGGGAAAATCAAGCTCTGCAATGCGCTTCGAGCAGTCGGCGCGAATGTCGTCGTAGCAGCCGCCCTGCGCGATTGCAAACGACAGTATTCCGTCGGCGGGCATTCCGAGCCTTTCGTATTCGTCCCTGCACCTTTTCGCCCAGCGTATTGTGCGCTCCACCGACTTCACGCAGGCGCGGCGTTCGCAGGGGTAGGGTATGCACTCGTCGAGCACCATGCAGATGTCGGAGCCTAAATTGCGCTGAATGCCCATGCACGATTCGGGCGAGATGAAGAGCTTTTTCCCGTCGAGGTGCGAGTTGAACGAAATTCCCTCTTCCGTGATTTTTCTGAGCTTCGAGAGGCTGAACGCCTGAAATCCGCCGCTGTCTGTAAGAATGGGCTTGCGCCACTTCATGAATTCGTGAAGCCCCCCGAAGCGCGCTATCAGCTCGGAGGTGGGGCGGATATTGAGGTGGTATGTGTTGCCGAGGATTATCTGCGCCCCCGTTTCCTCCACCTGTTGCGGCGTGAGCGACTTCACCGTCGCCTGCGTGCCGACCGCCATGAACACGGGCGTTTGCACGTCGCCGTGGGCGGTCGCGAGCGTCGCGCGGCGGGCGCGCGACTTTTCCGATGTTTTCAGAAGTTTGAACATGTCCTCAGAGAATCGGGGCGGGCGCGTACGACTTCGCTTCGGGATATTTGTCGGCGAGGCTGTCGGCGCGGTCGCAGAAATCCTCCGTTTGAACCTCCGCCATGCCCGTGGCCGCGCTGCCGACTTTCTCTATTTCGGCGAGTTCCGCGGCGTCGAGCGGCATGCGCGGGTCTTCCGCAAGGCGTTTAAGCAGGTCGTTTTCGGAGATTTTCCCCGCGCGGAGGTCGTTTGCCGTAGCCACCGCGTGTTCCTTGATAATCTCGTGGGCGTCTTCGCGTCCCAATCCCTTTTTGACGGCGTTCATCATGATGGTTGTCGTCAGCAGGAAGGGCATGTATTTGCGGCATTCCGCGGCGATTACCGCCGTGTTTACAACCATCTGGTTGAGCACCGTGATGAAAGTTTCGAGCAGCCCGTCGATTGCGAAGAACGAGTCGGGCAGGGCGACTCTGCGCACCACCGAGCACGACACGTCGCCCTCGTTCCACTGGTCGCCCGAAAGCGACGCCGCCATTTCCATGAAGCCGCGCAGGATTACGTGGAAGCCGTTTATGCGCTCGCAGCTGCGCGAGTTCATTTTGTGCGGCATTGCCGACGAGCCTGTCTGCCCCTTTGCGAAGCCCTCGCTCGCCAGTTCCGCGCCCGCCATGATTCGCAGCGTTTTCGCGAAGGACGACGCCCCCGAACCGAGCTGGTAGAGGCGCGAAACGCATTCGAAGTCGAGCGTGCGGGGGTAGACCTGCCCCGTCGCGCCGATGCAGTGGTTTATTCCGAGGTGCTTTCTGATTTTTTCGTCGAGCGCGAGGGCTTTCGACGCGTCGCCGTCGAAGAGCGTAAGCTGGTCGAGCTGCGTGCCGACCGCGCCTTTAAGCCCGCGGACGGGGTAGCTGTCGATGAGCGCGTCGATATTCTGTATTGCCCTGAGGGTGTCCTCTCCGAATTCGGCGAGGCGTTTGCCGAAAGTCGTAAGCTGGGCTATGACGTTGTGTGTTCGCGCCGCCAGCACCGTCGCCTTGTGTTTGCGGGCGGTTTTCGAAAGCAGAAAGAGCGCGGCGACCGCCTTTGTGCGCACGATTTTCAGCGATTCGTAGATTTGCAGCTGTTCCACGCATTCGGTGAGGTCGCGGCTGGTCATTCCCTTGTGGATATGCTCGTAGCCCGCAAGTTCGCAAAATTCCTCGATTCGCGCCTTGACGTCGTGCCGCGTGATTTTCTCGCGCTTGTTGATTTCGTCCACGCGGATATTTGTCTTGACCCTTTCGTAGGCGTCAATCGCCTCCTGCGGAATGTCGAGACCGAGTTCCTTCTGCGCTTTCATGACCGCAATCCACAGATTGCGTTCGAGTAAAATTTTGCCTTCCGCGCTCCAAATGTCCTTGATTGCCTTTGACGCGTAGCGTTCTGCCAAAATGTCGGGTATCATAATCGTTCCCTATAATGGATTTTTATTTCGACTTTTGAAGCTTTTTTTTAAAGACTTCCCCATTCTTTTTTATGGACGGCAAATATTACAAGGTTTTGGGCGGAAAAGGGCTTTCGCCGTGCACGCTTTTCGACTACACTCCGTTTCTGCCGAAGGACGGCGTCGCGGGGACGTGGCTTCCCGAAATCGACTCCGCGAAAATGTCGTCCGACGGCTACTATGTGTCGAAGTACTGGAACATGTGGTACTCGGAGGGCGCGAGGATTTACGAGGTCGAAACAGACGGCGCGGACGCTTCGGGCCGCTACGCCGTCGAGGACCAGATTTGCTGCCGCAGAATCCGCCTCCTGCGCGACGCCACCGACGAGCTTCTGCCGCTTCTGCGCGACGCAAATTTCAATTTGGGAGAGCATAACACGGGCGAACGCAACATCGGCTCTTTCAACACGGGCGAGCGCAACTTGGGCAAGCGCAACACGGGCAAACTCAATTCGGGCGACTTCAACACGGGCGACAACAACACGGGCATCGACAACGTCGGCGACAAAAACGTCGGCAGCGCAAACGTCGGCAGCCTGAACGTGGGGCACTCGAACACGGGCGACGGCAACGTCGGCAGCTACAATTCGGGACACTATAATAAGGGGAACGCAAATTCGGGAAGCTTCAACGTTGGCAACCGCAATTCGGGCAAATGGAATTTGGGCAGCTACAACGCGGGTTTTTTCAACACGCGAGACGCCCCGCTTTACATGTTCGACAAGCCCGTGGAAAACCTCAGGGCCTCTCTGGTAGTTCTGCCGAAGTGGCTCAATTCGCCCAATCCGCGCGATTCGTTCGAGTCCGCCGCGCCCGCCGACATCGCAAAAACCCTCCAACTTCCGAATTTCGACTACGCCGTGTTCGAGAAAATCACGGGCATTTCGAAAGCCGATTTCGACCGCAAACTGGGCGTCGGAAAGTAGCTTCGGGAAAGCGGGGACGGGGCGTCGTTGCGTTTCCGTTTTCGGCGTTATTTTGCCGACAGAATGTGGGCGAGCACTTCCGCGTGGGAGTCGAACACGGGCGCGCCCATCTTGCGCAGGTTCTCGCCGCAAATGTGCCCCACCGACACGAGGGCGCAGTCCGCGCCGAGCGCGTCGGCGACCGCCTTGTCGTGGTCGGTATCGCCCACGATAATCGTTTCTTCGGGCTTTGCGCCAAGCTCTTCCATCAGCGATTTCCCCAAGTCTATCTTCGACCCCGCAAGAACGTTGTCCAGTCCGTACACGCAGTCGAGGTATTTGTCCAGCTCGAAGCGCAGCACGCATTTCAGCAGAAAGTTGCGCTCGTACGCCGAGAGTATGCTCTGGCTGCAACCGGCGTCTTTGAGCGCGCGCATGGCGTCCTCCGCGCCCTTGTGGAGCTTGCACTTGAAGCGTCTTTTGTTGTACTCCGAAACGTAGAAATGCCCCACTTTCTGGAAGTCGATTTTGTCGAAATCGTAGCCGTGTTCCTCGTAGAATTTGATTACGGGAAATCTGAATTCGCGCCGATAGGTGTCGAGCGTGATTGTCGGGATTCCGAAGTGCAGGCACATTTTGTTGAAGATGTCGGTGCTGAGCGCGGCGTCGTCGAGCAGCGTTCCGTTCCAATCCCAAATTACATATTTATACTTCATTTTGTTGCAAAAAATTCAAATCTTCTGCTTATATTATGCGCGAAAACAAATGCGATATGAAAATTAAAAAAATTGCAATTCTCGACGGATTCACAAGCGTGCGCGACGACCTCGACTGGCATTCCCTCGAAGACATCGCCGAAGTCTCCGCCTACGACAGAACCCCGCCCGCGCTCGTACTCGAACGCTGCGCCGACGCCGACGCCGTGCTAACCAACAAGGTTGTTCTGAACGCGGAGCATTTCGCAAAACTGCCGAACCTCAAATACGTCGGCGTGCTCGCCACGGGCTACAACAACGTCGATTTGAAAGCCGCCCGCGGGCGCGGCATAGACATCACGAACATTCCCGCATACAGCACCGACAGCGTGGCGCAGTCGGTCTTCGCCCACATTCTGAACATCGCCGAAATGACCGAACTCCACGCGCAGGCGGTCTGCCGCGGCGAGTGGACAAGCTCGAAAGACGTTTTCTTCTGCCTCGGCAGCCTCACCGAGCTTGCGGGGCTTACAATCGGCATAATCGGCTACGGCGCGATTGGGAAAGCCGTCGCGCGGATTGCAAAGGCGTTCGGCATGTCCGCGCTCGCCTACACTCCGCGCCTTAAAGTCGGCGATTCCGACGCCAACGCGACGTTCACAAGCCTCGACGACATCTTCGGAAAGTCCGACATCGTGAGCCTGAACTGCCCGCTCAACGCCTCCACCGACCGCATTATAAACGCCGAAAACATCGCAAAAATGAAGGACGGCGCGTGGATTATAAACACGGGACGCGGCGGGCTTGTGGACGAACAGGCTCTCGCCGACGCCCTCAAAAGCGGGAAAATCGGCGCGGCGGGCGTTGACGTGCTGTCGGTAGAGCCGCCGCCGTCGTCGAACCCGCTCATAGGCGCGCCCAACTGCCGCATTACGCCGCACACGGCGTGGACAAAGTTCGCCGCCAGAAAGCGTCTGATAAAAATCGCGCGCGACAACCTTGCCGCGTGGGTTGCGGGAAAACCCGTAAACGTGGTAAATCCGTAGACGCCGAACGGCGCGGTCGGACACGTGCAATTCGGAATGGGGGGGCGGAAGCCTCCCTTTTTTTGTGCGCGGGCTTTGCGGCGATTGCGGCGATTTTTGCGGGGAATAAAGTTGACAATTCGAACTCCGTTTCTATTTGTAGTACCGATTTTGTAAAATCGAATTAACCTACACACATAAGACACATGAAAAAAATATCCCTCCTACTCGCCGCCTCCGCGATTTTCGCGGGCGCGTCTTTTGCCGAAGACATCACTTCCGAAGTCGTCAAGACGGAGGTTGTTAACGTAAACAACGGCGGAACCCTCAACGTCATAGGCTCCAACGCAAAGCTTATTTTCGATTCGAGCATTAGCGGCGTACAGTACGCCTTGGACATCAAATACGGCGGTGAGATGTATGTCAGCGATGGCGCTCTTGTCGATATGAATTCCGTGCAAAAAGACTTCAAGGTAATTAGAGTCGGCGGCTATCTTCAAGTCGATACGGGTGCTAAGATTCGCACAAACAAAATCACCATTGCCGACAACGGAGAATTTAATTTGGCTCAGGCGAACGCAATTTCGGCGTCCTCCCTCGCAAACCCGTACCTCACGTTTGCGGGCGGGGCTAATCTCCTGACGTTGAGAGCCTCGCAGACTTTCATTCTCGACATTCGCACAACGTCCAACGCCACTATGACCATTTTCCCCGAAGCGGTGCTTACCGTTTCCAACTGGTATGTTCACACAAATGTTTCCGATTCCGCCGACCCGACCGTGGTTTATTTGAACGACTTTGTCTCGAACAGCATTTTCCTTGCCGACTCTTCTAACACCGCGTACTCCATTTCGGAAGACGGCGTTCTTACCGTAACGTACACCGAGGGCACGACGGTGAAGAAGCAGAGATTCTCGTTCCTCGACGCCTACGACAATGTTCTTGCGATGAAGCTTGTAGACGCCGAAGGCGGCAAATACCTTTCGACTGCGATTCCCGAACCCGCCGAATGGGCGGCGATTTTCGGCGCGATTGCGCTGGGCTTGGCGGTCTACCGCAGAAGACGCTAAAACGCATTTTCCGAAAAAAGGAGCTTCTCCCAAGCTCCTTTTTTTTGCGTCTTTTTTTCAAAGAAAAAGCTTGTCAGACGGAAGTTTATCTACATTCTGTTTGAGAATTGGCGTCAGAGTGGGGCGCGTTTGATTGGTGGTTCGGGCTTTTTATTGAGATTTTTTCTCTGTTAAAAGTGTCGAGCTTGGGCTGGTCAAATCGCAAACCGTTCCGCAATTCCCTCCAACAAAGGGTTCAACGGCGTTTTTCGGCGACGTGCCGCGGGCGCGGGCTTCGACAGTAAGCTCCCAAAAAATTGCGAACAACAGAAAGATACAAATATGTCAGACCACAATACAGTAGACAAAGCGTCGATAATCAAGGAATACCGTCTCGACGAAAAAGACACGGGCTCCTGCGAAGTGCAAATCGCGATTCTGAGCGCGCGCATCGCGCACCTCACCGCGCACCTTGCCACAAACAAGAAAGACTTCCACTCGCGCCGCGGCCTTATCGCTATGACGAGCCGCCGCAGAAAGCTTCTTGACTACCTCAAAAAGCACTCGCTCGAACGCTACAACAGCATAATCCAGCGTCTCAAACTCCGCAAATAATGTTGCGCGGTTTTGCAAATTAAGTTTTTTATCCGACGGGGCAAGTTCGTTTCTACCGCTTGCCCCGTCTTTGTTTAACGCCTTTCGGGGGCTTCCCCGTTTTGAACTCCGCCGACTCTGAACGTCCGACCCGTTCGCGGCAATAATACGAAAGATACATAATGGAACAGAAATACAGCGTAGAGGTTAAAGACCTCGGCATAACAATCTCGACGGGAACAATCGCAAAACAGGCGAACGGTTCCGTCACAATCAGCTTGGGAGAAACGACGCTCCTCGTCAACGCGACCGCCGCAGGCGCGCTCCGCGACGGGCAGGACTTCTTCCCCCTTACCGTCGACTACCGCGAAACTTTCTCGGCGGCGGGCAAATTCCCCGGCGGCTACTTCAAGCGCGAAGGTCGTCCGAGCGAAAAGGAAATCCTCACTTCGCGCCTTTGCGACCGTCCGCTTCGCCCGCTCTTCCCCAAGGGCTTCATGAACGAAGTTCAGGTTATCGGTCTGCTCCTCTCCGCCGACATGGTTAACGAGCCCGACATTCTCATGGTAAACGGCGCGTCGGCGGCAATGCTCATTTCCGACATTCCGTGGAACG
>DHMA01000022.1:24542-34338 GCA_002405555.1 Opitutia bacterium UBA4654 | reverse complement strand
CAAGCCCCTTGTAGCCCGTGTGTACGCTTACCGACGAAATGTGGACAATAGCCCCTCGCGTTCCGTGCAGAATCATGTTGCGGATTGCGTATTTCGCAAGAATCATCGGCGCGAACGTGTTGACTTCGAACATTGCGCGGAGCCTGTCGGCGTTAATGTTTGTGATGATGTCGTCGTAGGCGGTCGCGGCGTTGTTGACGAACGCGCCGAGGACGGTTTCGGGCGAGACGAAGTCGGCGGCGAAAATTGCGCGCCGCGCGGCGTCGGCGTCGGAGAGGTCCGCGCTCTTGAAGCGGAGTCTGTCGGGGAATTGTTCGCCGAGTTTTTCCAGCGCGTCCGACTGCCTGCGGCTGACGGCGAAGACTTCGTCGCCCCGCGCAAGCAGCACTTCGCAGATTTTAAGCCCCAGCCCCCTCGACGCTCCCGTTAGAAGAATTTTCATGCGCGTTTTACCTTTCCAGTCCGCGTGGTTTCAAGTTTTTCGACGAATTTTACGATCCGCGGAATTTTGAATTGTTGCAATGATTCGGCAAGTTTTTTCCTCAGCGTCGGTTCGTCGATTTCCGCCCCGCGTTCGGCCACGATGTCGGCGCAGAGAATGTTGCCGAGAACCGAGTTTTTTTTGCCGAACACCGCGGCGTCGGCGATTCCCTCCACCCCGCGCAGCGCGGCTTCGACCTCAGCGGGATTGACCTTGTAGCCCCCGACGTTCACCATGCCGTTTGCCCGCGCGACGATTCTGAATTTTGTCTTGTCGGCGTCCGCCCATTCTATTTTGTCGCCCGTGCGGTAGAAGCCGTCGGCGTCGAACGAAAAGCTCTCCGACGTTCCGAGAATGTCGCGGCGCAGGAGAATTTCGCCGTCGGAAATTTTCACCGAGTCCGCGATGTCGGGCGGAATCGAAAACGCGTCGCCGTCGCACGCGAAGAGCGCGCCCGCTTCGGTCGAAGCGTAGACGTTGTTGATTTTCGCCGACGGGAACATTTTTTCCACCCTGCGGCAGAGCGGCTCGTCAACGCGCTCGCCGCCGAAAGTCGCGCGGACGACGTTCGGAAATTCCGCGCCCGCTCCCGCGAGCATGCGGTAGAAAGTGGGCGTCGCCGAGATGTGCGTGATTTTGTGGCGGGCGATTTTTCCCGCAACCTCCTCCGCCGGCAGCCCGAACAGATTGACGAGCGGGTTGCCGTTTGCCAACGCCTGCAACAGAACCTGAATGCCCGCCATGTGCGACGGGTTGTACGCAAAGCCCCACACGTCGCCCACGTGCTTGGGCGACACCCGTATGCGCTTTGAAATTGAGCGCATTGTGTGCAAGACGCTCTTGGGGCGGCCCGTCGTGCCCGACGTGAAAAGCGTGAGCGTCGCCTCCGAGTTTTCCGCGGCGTCAAGAAGCTCGCCGAGCGAGCCGAACGAAGCGGTCGGAATGGGAATTTCGGCGTCGGGAGCGGCTTGCGAAAGCGCGGCAAGCTCGTCCGACGACATATCGGAATCGGCTATTTCTACCGACACCCCGCGCGAGAGCGCCGCAAGCAAATCGCGCGAAAATTCGAAAAGGCTTTGCCGACGTATGAGCGGGCGGAGCGAAGACGCGCGGTTTGCGGCGTCGAGCAGGTCGGCGTACGAGACGGGAGAGGGGAGGTCGGGGAGAAACGGTCTATTCATCGGGGAGCTTTTTGAGAATTTCCCCGACGGTGTAGACAATGCCGTCTTCGAAAACATCGACTCCGAATTGCGCCTCGATTTTCACGGTAAGCTCGGCGAGCGCGAACGAGTCGAGGTGGAGGTCGTTGCGCAGAGACGTGTTTTCGGAAATCTGGACATCTGCTTCGATTCCCTGATTTTTAAGAACCCCGCGTATAATGTCTCTTAGCTTGTCTATTTTCATTGCGCTTCGCCGTCTTTCCCGCCGTTTCTGAATTCTTCGGGCACGGGGTTTATGTTGAGAATTTTGCCTATGAGCAAAAGTCCCGCCACGGTGCAGCCCAGAATCACATAGCCCGCGGCGTCGTGCACCGCGCCGCTTATCGAGTCGGGCCCGTTCCGGTACGCCCAAAACGCGAGGAACATCGCCCTGCACAGATTGAAGAAAAACGCCAGCGCCATCGACGAAATCACGAGCGCGATTTTTTTCCACGTTTTCTCGAAAAACACCGCCGCCAAAAAGCTTCCCGCAAAAAGGCACGCCGTCAGCGAGCGGATTCCGCTGCACGCGTCGGCGACGCCTATGTTCCCGTTCGGAAATTCGAGCGTGTTCCCCCGCAGTTCCACCATGTAGCCGAGCGCGTCCATCAGGTGGTAGACGACGTTTGCCACGACCGTCAGAAGCGAGAGGCTTATCAGGCTTTCTACCGCGCCGAAAATCGGGGCGGAAATAATCCAGATGAACGACGGAAACACAAAGAGCGAAACAAAGCCCAGCCGCTCGGAAAGCGCGGGCTTGATTCCGCTGCCGTCCCGCGCCGACACAAAATACGCCGCCGCAAAAAATGTGAGCGAGAACGCAAGAGTCATCGCAAACGACGGCGCGCCGCGGTTTTGCGTGAGGTAGAAAATGAACGAAAACAGAAGGTAGCCCGCGACTCCGCCCGCAAGAGTCGCAGCAAAGGCGAAGTCCGCGAGCGCGTCGGAAAATTTCCGCCGCGCCGAATTTTCCCTCGACTTGGAGAAAAACGCCGCGATTTTTTCCTTTCTGTCGAACAAAACGTACAGCGCAAAAAGGGGCGTCAGATAGCCGAAAGAGTAGTCCTGCCGCGTCTTCCAAATCGGGCTGAGCACGGCGCATACCGACGCGCCCATCGCCAATATTGCGGCGAACGAAATTTTTGCCTGCGACGGCAGTTTCGAAAACGAAAATTTTTCGGTTTCCATATTTCTATTCTCCCTTTTTCGGATACAAGGCAATGTCGCCCAAAATGTCGAGCAGCGTCTTGAAGTCGGCGTCCTTTAAAAGATTTTCCAGCGGGTCGTCGCTGTCTATTCTTACGAAAAACTGTTCGGGCGCGCCCTTCAACGCGTCGGAGAACGAATGCTTGATGTACGAAATCGGGTTTGCCGTGATTGCGTCGCTGCCGAAGTTGTAGCGTTTGCCGTCTACGATGAGCCAGAACCACACGTTCCGTTTGACCGACGCGAAGTCGCTTTTGAATGTGTATTCGCGGTAGTAGGCGGGTATGAGGTCTCCCTTTTTTGCATGCAGGGGGTAGTCGTGCCTTTTTTTGTCGTCAATGTTTTTCCAGCCGTTTTTTACCCAGCATCTGTCGGGCGAGTGCGACGACGTGTAGCGCACGTCGAGTTTGTTCGGCTCCCAATACGCTATGTAGATTTGGAATTTTCCGCCGTTGGGCAGAGTGTATTCCCTGTACAGCCAGTCGCTGAGTTCGAGAATCCGCTCCGACGCCCTCGACACCTCCTCGGTGTTGCCGAGCGGAACGTCTTTCGATGTCATCGCTCCGATGGTTTCGGGCACGGCGAGTTTCAGGAAGTTTTCCTGCCTTTTCTGGGCGTCGTTGGTTTTTCTCTCGAATTTGAAAGTCGTGAAGAAAAGCCCCAAGATTCCCGTTATGAGAAGTAGAATTGATACCGCGTATTTCATTTTATTGTTTGCAGTGGTTGTTGATTATATACCTTCTTTTGCCCGACGCGGACGGCGGTATGTCGTCGGGATATTCGAATTTTACCGACGCCGACTCTCCCAGAATCCGCTTTGCGTATTCGGAAATTTCCGTTTCGATTGAGCCGCGCGGAGCGTTCATTAAAAGTTTCATCGTATAGTCCGCCGCCGAGTTTTGAACGAACTGGAACTGTTTTACGCAGTCGAACCTTTGCATGAAATTTATAATCGTGTACGGCGAAACCGTTTTTCCGTCCGCCGAGTGTATGAAATCGACTTTTCTTCCCGCAATTCTTGTGAGCGTGTTCCCTACTTTTACGCCGATGTCTTCGGTGTCGTAGCGTATCATGGGCATTGCCCTGTTGTAGAGATCCGTTATGACGATGCGCCCCTCCGTTCCGTCTTCCGCGGGCTTGCCGTCGGCGTCGAGGATTTCGACGAGGAAGCTTGCCGAGTTGATTTTGAAAGCCGATTCGTTCGGAAACTGTTGCGCTATGATTCCGCATTCGCAGTCCGAGTAGCGCGAAACCGCGTTTGTGCCGAAAAGTTTTTCAATTCCGATTTTCGCGTTTTCGGGCAGGTGCTCGCTTGTCGTGATGAACGCCGAAACTTTCGCCGTTGTGGAAACGCCGTTTTCCATCATGTAATTGTAGAGCGCGACGAGCGACGACGCAAAAATCAGGACGGATTTTTCCGACTTGTCGCGTTCGAGCGTATCGAGAAATTTTTGCAGGGCTTCGTCGCTTAGGTTGTCGTTGTCCCATGCGACTATGTTTTTTATTTTTTTGCCCAGCCTGCTTTGTCTGTTCGAGTCGTTCCACGCCCTGAGGTAGTAGAGTTTTGTCCCGAACTTGAACCCCGCCAGCTCCGAAAACGCGATGGTGTCCGCCGCCGCGCGGCGGCGTTTCCCCGCGTCCTGATATACGGTGAACGGAATTCCCGTGCTGCCCGACGTTCTCGATTTGTAGAGCTTTTCGAGGTTGAAGAGCGGTGACATAAACGCCCCGCCTCCGCTTTTTATTGCGGTTTTGTCTACAACGGGGAATGCGCGTATTCCCTTTTTGTAGTCTATGCCCTTGTAGAACGGAATGTTTTTTGCCGCGTATTCGAGAATGTCGGCGAGGGCGTCGGGGTTTGCCTTTCCCGTCTCCGCCGACTGCTTTATTTCTTCTATGTCGGAGAATATTTTGTTCCCGCAAAGAAGCGACAATGCAAAAAGCGCGAATTTTCTAATGTTCATTCCGTGTTTTCTTTGGGGATTCAAATTGCGTTCCGCAGGAAGTCGGACGCTTTTTTCGACACCGTATAAAGCGCGAACGCGGCTATCGCTATCGACGCAAACACGGCGGGAACTGTCATGTGGCAGGGAAGGCTGTTCGCCGAAAAATACCTTATGATTGACTCCTGCACAATGTAGACGTCGAGGGTGATGTTTCCTCCGACGGCAAGCAGCTTCTTTGCGCTGTCGGGCACTTTCGATTCGGGAACGAGCATGCACAGCTTTTCGAAGCCTACCGGCACCGCGAGCAGCGCGAGCGGCACTATTATTTGCAGGCTTGTGAAAATCTTTCCGAACGCGATTTCCGCCGCGAAGTAGAGCGGAATTATCGCGAGCGTCCAGAGCGGGACCGCGGCATTGCGCTCCCTCCGCGTCTTGGCGCACAACGCGCCCGCCAGCATAATCGGGAAATATATGCAGTAGTGAAGGTAGGTTGGATTGTCTGTATTTTTGACGATTCCCGCCGCGTGGAAATCGTTGAAAAAGTACAGGTTTGCCGCCATCGCCAAAAGGCATAGGGCTATTATTTGCGGAAGTCTGTTTTCGAAATATTTTAAAACGAAAAACAGCAGCGGATAAAAAATCAGAATCGCCTTCAAGAACCAGTATTTTGGTATGATTATGTCGGCAAGACTCCATTCGAAGCCGAAAAACGCGCACGAGACCGCCATGAATATCCACAGGTTCGGATATATGCGCGTGATTCTTCTGTACTCCCATTTCGCGAAAGAGCGTCTGTCGCTTAAAAACAGGGAAAAGCCCGACACGAAAAAGAAAATGGCGTTTCCGATTGCTCCGCCCACCGCCAGTTTCGACACGGGATAAATCGCGCCCATGTGCGAATTGACGATAAGCGCGATTGCCGCGAATCTCAGCAGCGAGCAATGGAAATCCTGCCTGCGCGCCATTAGCGGTATTCTCCGATTTTTATGTCTTTGTGGTCTTCCACATAGATTGGAAGCCCGTCTACATCGCGCAAGATGAGGTTGCGCGGCGGGTACTGCTTTTCGACTTCCGGCGGAATTTCGTCGGCGCGTCCGAGCGCGAGCAACGCCTGATACTCCGAAATGTTGAAGCCCGCGTTCGCGAACGACGAACTGTACGCGACGTGCCTTATGTTGATTTCCGTAATGCGCGGGTTGCCGTCGGCGTCGCCCTTCATGTCAACGACAACCAGCCCGTGCATTTTTTCGCCCGTTTTTTTGCAGACGATGTCGATTGCTTTTAGCGCGTTCTGCCTGATTTTTTCGTCGTTGAGCAGCCTGCCCTTTGCCGTGTTCCCCGTGATTCCCGACACCGCGACTTTCGCCATTATGTATTCTATGCGTTCGGCGATGCAGAGTTTTACGAGAGTTCCGTTGTTGAAAAGGCAGAAGCAGCCGAAGTTTCCCCCGGGCAGGAATTCCGAAATTTGGAAGTTGTCTATGCCGCCGTTGAGCTTTACCCACGCCCTGATTTCCTCCGCGTTCGAGGCCTTCAACGCGCCCTTGCCCGACGCCGTTCCGGCGGCGCAGTCCCTAATCCAAACGGGGTAGGGCAGGGGGCATTCGAATGAGTCCGACAGCAGCTCTTCGGGCGTGAAATTGTACGTTTCGGGAACAAGCCCGCGCCCTTTCAATTCTTTGAAAAGCCTGTCTTTGCTTATTACGATTTCCGAAAATTTCGGCGGCGGAACGATGTATTTGACGGCAAACGGATTTTTCGACCAGTACAAAACCTCGACTTCTGGCACGACGACTACGAGGTCGGGCTTTTCATTTTCGAGGATTTGCTCCGCGAATTTGCGGTACGTCGGGTCTTTGACCGACGGCATTTTGTAGAGCCTGTCGAACAGCCCCTCGTAAAATTCGTACAGGATTGAACCCATGTCCCAGCCGATAAATTCGGCGTTCCCGAAGATTTCGCTTTTCCTGAGCGAGCGCACCACGCTTCTTGCGGATACGGCGCATGCGCCTGTGATTAATATTTTCATTGTTGAATCCGGTTTTTTCGTTCGATGTCGAGGTAGTTTTCTTTCGGCGTGGCGACGATGTCGCTTTGTTTCAATACTTTTGCGACGGTCGCGAGCGCGATTTTTACGTCGCCCGAAAATGTTATGTTTTCGGCGTATTTTGCGTCGCATTCAAGGCGGGCGTCCCAGCCGAGTTTGTTTCTGCCGCTGATTTGCGCAAGCCCCGTAATTCCTGGGCGCGCCGAGTGTCGCAGGCGTTCGCGCTTGGTATAGTACGGCAGATAGCGGGCGAGCAGCGGGCGCGGGCCGATAAAAGACATGTCGCCCTTCAAAATGTTGAAAAACTGCGGAAGCTCGTCGAGGCTTGTCTTCCTGATGAATTTTCCGAACTTGGTAATCCGCTGGGCGTCGGGCAGAAGATTGCCGTCGGCGTCGGTCGCGGAGGTCATGCTGCGGAACTTGTAGAGGCGGAATATTTTTTCGTCTTTCCCCGGTCTGTCCTGCGTGAATATTGCGGGGTAGCCCATTTTAAGCCTGACCAGAAAATATACCGCAACGTAGAGCGGGCTTAGGACTGCGATGAGCAGGAGCGCGCCAATGAAGTCGAAGCAGCGTTTAAAATATTTGGAATACATAAATCCGAAAAAATCGGCTTGGTTTATAATATTATACTTGCATTGGCATTTTCGTTTTGCGCCGCCCCTTTGTCAACCGTATATTTCCATTGAATATTTGACATTTCGGGGCGTTTTTGCTTAGCTCGTCGTTTTAATATGAACGTTTATATACTGACTCTCCCGATTGGAACCAACTACGGCGGAATAATGCAGGCATATGCCCTGCGCAGAGTCATTGAAAACATGGGGCACAACGCCATTACGGTCAGGGCCGAGCAGGACGACATGCCGCTTTCGCTGAGGCTCGTGTATTGGGCTGGCGTTTTTCGGGCGAATTTCATGCGCGGAAAAAAGCTGTACTTCCGCGTTCCGAAACGGCGCATCGATGCCGCCCAGCGCAACACCGAAAAGTTCATAGAAAAATTCATAAAAACGACCCCGAAAATCCGAATCCACCGCGAACCGGAAAAGCTTGCCGCGCTCCCCGCCGAAGTTTTCGTCGTCGGGAGCGACCAAGTGTGGCGGCCGGGGCGCGTTTCGTGGGCGAACTACGACGCGTATTTTTTTGCGGGCATTGCGCCCGAAATAAAGCGCGTCGCCTATGCGGCGTCTTTCGGCTTCGACAATATAAAATTGCCGCGATATGCGCGGCGGAAATACTCCGCGCTGTTGGCGAAGTTTTCGGCGGTTTCGGTGAGGGAGTCTTCGGGCGTCGAAATTTGCCGCCGCGAATTCGGGGCTGACGCGGCCGTCGTTCTCGACCCGACCATGCTTTTGGACGGCTCGGATTATTCCGAAATTGCGGAATCGGAATCTTCCGCTGGCGATTCCGATTACTGCTTCGAATACATTTTGGACAAAACCCCTTTCAAAGACGGCGTTGTGAATGCGGTGTCGTCGGCATTTAACGCGCCCGTCCGCAAAATCCTTCCCGCCGGCAAAGTGTCGGACGCGAACTATTCGGACGAAGACTGCGTTTTGTCTCCCGTGGAGGACTGGCTCGGCGGAATAAAAAACGCGAAATTCGCCGTTACGGACTCGTTTCACGGCACGGTTTTTTCGATATTGTTCCATGTTCCGTTTGCGGTGCTCGGAAACCGCGGGCGCGGATTGACGCGCATTGCTTCGCTTTTGGAAAAGTTCGGGCTTGAGTCGCGTTTTGCCGATTCGGACAAGCCCGCCGAAATCGAAAAACTCGTTTCTACGCTGATAGATTGGGGGCGGGTTGATTCGGTTTTACAAAGGGAAAGGGAGGCGTCATTGCGCTTCCTGAAAAATTCTATCGAGAAAGCCTGATTTGCTTTTTCGCGACTCGAATTTTTCGAACAAAGCCCACGGCGATTTCGCGTCGGGCAATATCCGCCTGAGCGTGTCGTATTTTTCGCGTTCGGAGATTAGGGTGTTTATCAAAAACACGGCGGAATCGTCGTCTCCGCATTTTGCGAAAATTCTCGCCGCGTATTCCACATAGTCGGCATATTTAAAGCCGACGGCGGACAATGTATGCCCTTTCAACGATTCCGCTTTGAAATCTTCCGCCAGCGCGGCGTTCCCCGCTTTTGCCGCCCAATAGTACATCATGGGGTAGTTGTACTGCTCCAATTTTCTGTCTATTCCGTGAATCAGACCCGCGTATTTTAGCCTGTTTTCGCCGTATTTTTCGGGCGCGGGAAGGTAGTAGTTGGCGATTTTAAGGTATGTAAACAGCGTTTTAAAGCGCGCGTATGCGGCTTTTGCCGCGGCGTTTTTCGGCATGTCGTAGTACGATTTCATTGCGCGTTTTTTGCCTATTCCGCCCGAAATTGAAAGCATTATGCGCTCCGTCTTCGGGGCGAGCGAAAGCAGCTTGGGTATTTGCGCGTCGATATCCAGCTCCGTGAGCGCGTCGAGGCATTTCGAAAGCGGTTTTTCCCTGCCGAATTTCTTTGCGGATTTTAGGTTATAGTACATCGACTGCGCGAGTCCCGACGCCGTTTTTTCCGAAATGACGCTTCCGAATTTTTTTAGCAGTTCGGACTCTATTTCCGCCCTGTCTTCGGGCGGGATAATCGAAAGCGACTTGTTCCTAAGCTTCGTAAATTCGGCTTCGCCGACTGCCGACTCGGCGATTTCGCGTTTGAGGATTCCCGAATTGTACGCGTTTGCGCGGCTCTGGTCTCCGCCGAAAACCAGCGAAAAATTTTTCTCCTTTGCGTTTTTGTCCAGCGTTCGGGCAAGCTCCGACAGCCCGCTGGGGAGTCCGAGTTTTTCGGCGGCGCAAAGTTCCGCGCCGTCGGGGATTTTTGCCGAAAACGCAGCCTCCATCGCAAGCGTTTTCGCGTTTTGCGCGGATTGGTCGC
>DHMA01000022.1:20722-24511 GCA_002405555.1 Opitutia bacterium UBA4654 | reverse complement strand
TCGCGGGCGTAGTCGCAGACAACCGCGCCGAAGAGCATGAGTATCAAAATCGGATAGACGGTGTTTACGAGCCTGCGCATTTGTCTTCCTCCGTGAATCCGATTCCCCAGACCGCGACAACCGCGAACGCAATCATTGTGGACGGTATCGAAAGATGCTGGTCTGTCGCCGAATGGAGAAGCGATATCGCAAGCCCCGAAATCGCAATCCAATTACCCGAATCGAAATTTCCGAAGTTGCGCCGCGTTTTTTTTGCGAAGAAAAACAGGGTCGGCATCGCCAGAAGCGCGCCGAGCAGTCCGTATTCCGCAAGATAGTTCAGAATGTCGCTGTGGGCGTGCGCCACCAGTTTATAGCTTCCGTTTTTGCCCGACTGTCTTTTTATCGCAGCCATTCCTATTGCGCGGCCGAACGAGCCGCCGCCGACTCCGTAGACGGGATTTTCCATTATTCCGTCGAGCGTCGTTTTGTAGAATTGGCAGCGCGACGCCGCGGATTCCTCCATCTTGCCTTTAAGGTCGTTCGGGATATGCGGCATTGCCGCGTACGCGCATGCCGAAAGCGCAAGCGCGGCGGAGACTGTCGCCGCAAAACCCGCCGTTTTGCCCCATTTTTTGAATATCCATATCGTAAGCGCCGACGCGGCAATCATTCCCGCGCAAACCGCCGCGCCGTAGCTTTCCGAGTATATTGTAGACGCGAAGCAGAGCGCCGCGGACAGCCCCGACAATGCGCAAAGCGCAACGTTCCCGCTTCTTGCGAAGCGCGAAGAGAGCGCAAGCCACACCGCCATTCCCAAGCATAAAAACGCGCCGAACGCGTTGGAGAGGAAAAACGTTCCGTAGATGTCGGCGTCGGAATATAAAACGCCGTACATCGGTTTTATTCCGGCGCGTTTTTGCGCAATCGCGTACAACGCCGCAAGCGCAATATTTGCGGCGAGGAAAATCATCGCGTTTTTGCGGAATCTTTTGTTTCGGAAAAGGAAGTACGCGCTTGTCGCCGCCATTGCCGCGGCGAATATTTTTGCGGAGGCGAATATCGAATTTCCGTTTGAAAACGCGTCTCTTATCGAAGTCGGGAGGTATTGAATGAAATTTTCGTCCGCCACGTACGAGAAATTTTCGGCGTACACCGCCGTTCCTTTTGCGTTCAGGTATTGGATTATTCCGAGCGCGGCGAACCCCGTCCCCGTCAGGAGAATCGGAAATTTCAAAATGTCCGCCCTTGCCTGTTTGTTTAGGGCAAAGTAGGTAAACGCAAGCGACGCAAACGCGCAAACGAACATGGGCATGAAAAAATACGCCCGCGTTCCCGAACCGAGCCATGCCGTTTCGAAAATCAGCATCAAAAACGCCGCTTGGGCGGCTTTTTCAAAAAAACCGTTCATCAGCGCCTTTTTAGTATTTTGCATATTGTGTTGGCGAAAAGCGACTTCTCGTATGCGTTAGCGCTCGTGAAGTAGAACGCGGGAATGTAGGCGCACGAGAACAGCGCAATTGCCGCCCCCAAGTTTGTCCACGAGTCTATTCGAAAATTGGACATAATACAGATTGTGCCGCAAACAATGAAAATAGGGCAGAGCGACATTTTGGCTATTTCCCTCCAAAACGCGGGAATGTCCAAATGCTGCACCCTGTAATAATATATGTTCATGATTATCACCTGCCCGACGACGAGCGCAGAGGCTATCGCCCACGCGCAGCCGATTTCCCCGTAGTACTTTGTGAGTATTGCCTGCAAAAACACGCTTGCTGTTGCTATGCAAAGATACAGCAGCGAGCGGAATTTCATCTGGTTTCGCGCCTGCAATATCGTAATTCCTATATTTTGTATGAGCGGCACAGTCAGCGCGGAGAAGAATATCAGAGCCGTGTAGTAAACCGAATCGAAGCTGTTGCCGACCCACAGTTCTATAAAATTCCGCCCGAAGCAGACGAAGCCCGACATTATGAACGCGAGCACCGCAAACTGTATGCGTCCCGTTTTTATGAAAATGTCCGAGATTTTCCTTTCGTCGTTTTCCACCGCGACGAGCGCCGTGATTTTCGGGAGAAACACCGACGAAATTGCCGTCGAAAATTGCATGTACATGTTTTGGAACTGGATTGCCAGCGTAAAGACTGCTATCGCCGCGGCGCTTGCGTATATTCCCAAAATGAACGGGCCGGAATTCCAGTAGATTCTGTCCATTATCAAGTTCAGGAATATCCAAAACGAAAATATGAAGATTTCGCGCAGCAAATCGGTGTCGAATTTGCCGAATTTCAGCCTGATTTTTATCTTCCGTTTGCAGTAGCAGTAATTTAGGGCGAAAACCGAAATGTTGAAAACCGTCGTTATAAGCAGAATCGCAACCGCCTTGTAGCCCAAGTGAAGCATTGCGACAATCGCGAGCGTGTTCAGAATTGTCCGCGCTATTATTACCGATTTTAAAAATACGAAATTTTCGTACGCGGTTATAATTCCGCCGAAAATGCTCATCGGGAACGCGAATGCGAGGTTCACCATTATGATGAGCATCATGACTTTCAACTCGCCGATTTCCCCGCCCGTCAGCGATTCCGAGAAAAACAGATTCAGGTTGAAGTATATCGCCGCGCAAATCGCAACCACAATCAGCATTAAAACGACGTATATCGAAAAGAACATGCCGAAGAGCCTGTACTGCTTTTCGGTGTCGCCCTGCGCCCGATATTTTGCGGTGTAGCGCACGATTGCGTCGGAAAAACCGAAGTCGAGAATTTCGAGGTACGCCATGATTGACACAGCAAGCGAGTACAGCCCGAACTCGCTTTTGCCGAGCATTCGCAGCATGTACGGCGTGTAGAGCAGATAGACGGCTATGCGCAAAAATATAATGGCATAGTTTAGAATTGCTCCCGCTTTTACCTGGCTTGAATTCATGGACATGGTTATGGCTTGCAGTTTTTATCGTGCGCGGCGGCAAGTCAAGCGATAATGCGGACGGAGATTTTGCTTTCCGTTTTGTGTTGAAATGCGCTTCGGGCGCGGATACATTCGAATCCGTTTTTTTTGCTCGCAAAATGGATATGGAAAAAAAATACAGAGTTGCGCTGGTATCTCCGAATCTCGGCGACCACATGACCGTAAAGCTCGCCCATTCTCTGGCGAAAGTTTCGCGCGTGGGCGAAGTTTTTGTGGCGGGCGTCGACAGGGGAAAGGGGGCTGTAAATCCCTCCTACCATGCGCTTGCGGGCTTTCCGTCGGGCGGATTTTTTACGCGGGCGTTCAAGCTGTTTTCGCTCTTCTTTAAAATAAGAAAGGCGGTCAAGCCATTCGATGTCGTTGCGGCGTGGTCGCTCGACACGTCGCTGCTTGCGCTGTTGGCTTCGAAGTTTTTGGGGGCGAAAAACAAAAAGTTCGTATATTTTTACAGCGATGTCCACCCCGTTTGTACGCGGAAGTCCGCGGCGGGGGCGTTGGCGCGAGCCGCCGAATGCTTCATCGCGCGTCATGCCGACATTGTGGCGTTTACAAGCCCGCTGTTTAGGACGGAATATTTCGGGCGCATTTGCGGATTGGAAATCAAAAACTTCCAATATGTCGAAAACAAAATAGCCCCCGATTTTGCCGAAAAATCGCTTGCGGGATACAATCCCGATTCGCGCGATTTGTCGCGCCCGACGATAGGCTATTTCGGAATCCTGCCGTATAAAGACGCCTACGATTTCATGTGCGCCGCCGCGCGTTCGGGCGTCAAAACCTACTTTCGGGGAAAACTTCTGCCGTCGGTTGCCGAAAGTTTTCCGCCCGAAGTCGAAAACG
>DHMA01000022.1:7898-20666 GCA_002405555.1 Opitutia bacterium UBA4654 | reverse complement strand
GAAGTCGAAAACGGCGGGGCGTACAAAAATCCCGCCGATTTTCCCGAAATGTACGCGCGTGTGAACATGTCCTACATTATACACAACTTCGCGCCCGACACCAACTACCAGTGGCAGATGACAAACAGGTTTTACGACGCCCTCATGATGAATACCCCGCTTGTCGTCCAAAAGGGCACGTCTTGCGAGAAGTTTGTAAGGGACAACGATATCGGAGTTGTTGTAGATATATACAACACTGCGGAGTCCGTCGGCGTTCTCTCGTCGATAACTTCGTCCGACTTGAAACGCTGGGTCGCGAACCTCTCGAAGTTGGACAAATCGGCATGGCGGCTCGGCGACGAATACGAGCGAATGTTCGGAAAAATCCTTCCCGCCCGCGCGGGAACGGACGGATAATATTGACACTTACAGCCCGCTCAATATAGATTCACGCGCAAAATGGATTCGGCAGGGCAGAAAGGTTATAGAAAGAAGCTGACTTTTGTGGTATCGTACGCAAATGAATTCGGCGGCATTCAAACCGTAAACGAACTCTTGCTGAATATGTTGGCGTCTTCGGGCGAATACGATTTAACTTTGCTGTCGGTGTTCAGGGGCGAAAATCCCCTGCATTTGAAGCTGGACGCGTCGGTCGCGGTAAAATACCTATTCGACGATAAGTCGTTCGATGTAAGGAAAAACCTGCCGAGGGTTGCCCTCGCGTTCCGCAGGTTTTTCAAAACCTCTCCAAGGCAGGATTTGGTAGTTGTGTCCGAACCCGCGTACTCGCCCGCAATGGCTTTTGCGGTGCCGTCTTCCGTGCCCGTAATATACTGGGACCATTCGAGCTTTAATTACGGCAAACGCTTCGGGCTGACGTGGTTCGGGCGCAGATTGGCATGCCTCCTGAAAAATTCGAGCATAGTGTGCATATCCGAGAAATCCAAACGCTCCTATCTTTCGGAAATCGGCGTAAGCGCCCGCGTTCGGCGGATTTACAACCCAATCACATGGGCGTTGTCGGACGGCGAATACAACGCGGATTCGAAAAAGATAATCACCTGCATGCGCCTTTCCATGGAGAAGGGGTGCGACTACCTGCTGGACATCGCAAAATCGACGCTCCCAAAACACCCCGACTGGTCGTGGGACGTTTACGGAGACGGACCCGAATACGCCTATATGTCGGAAAAAATCGGGGAATATTCGCTTGCCGGAAAGCTCAACCTCATGGGCTATTCCTCCGATTTGAAGGACATTATCGGCGGCTACGCGCTCTATGTAATGACATCGCGCTACGAGGGCTTCGGGCTTGCGCTGACGGAGGCGCAGTCGCGCAAGCTTCCGTGCGTCGCCTTCGACTGCGACTCCGGTCCGAGGGAAATAATTTCGAACGTCGAAAACGGATTTCTCGCCAAATGCTATTCGGTAGACGAAATGTCGCAAAAAATTTCAATATTGATGTGCGACTCCGAACTGAGGAAGCGCATGTCCGAAAGCGCGTACGAATCAGCCAAAAGATTTTCGCCGCGGAAATTTTTTATCGAATGGAAAACCTGCATTGACGGCCGCATAAACGGCGTAAAATATTGACGTATATATCATGAAAACGGCAAACCTCTTTCTGTATCTTTTATTGTTGGCAACCCAAATCGTAATCATCTACGCGGTTATCTACATGGGCGGCATCGCCTACGGCGGCATCGCGACGGGTTTGGAGTCCGGCGGGGCAATCGTAATGAACGCCGCGTTCATCGCCGTGTGCTGGGCTGTCATATTGCTGAACTACAACAGCATTACGACCGACATGGGCGGAATCGCAAAGACCATGGCGGTGTTTTACGGGTATATTTTGTTTGCCTCCGTATTCTCGTTTACGGAGGGCGGAATGAGGGCGGTCCGCGCGTTGGTTGCGCCGATGTATCCGTTCGGGGCGTTTTTCGCATACTACGCCTTGGCGAAGAGCGGGCTGATTGGCGAAAAAACTATTTTGCTGGGGCAGAATATAATACTGCTTTCGGCGATAGCGCTGTTCGGCGCTATTTACAAATATTTGAGCCTTTCGGCAAGCGGCTATGTGAACGTGTATTTCATCTTTTTCCCGATGATGTGGTGCATGCTGTTCAGGTCGCGACTGCTCCAGCTGATAATATTTTTTGCGGTGGGGATTGTCGCGGTATACACCAACAAGCGCGGCGTTATGCTGGCTTTCGGCGCGACGGTTCTGATTTTCTACGCCGTCAAAAACTTCTTCATAGAAAAGAAGTTCAGACTTCTGTTTTTCATCGCAATGCCCTTCGTTCTCGCGGCGATAGGATATACGCTGTACAATATATCGGGCGGCATAGATTCGTCGCTGTACACCAGATTTTCGAACATTTCAACGGACGGCGGGTCTGGGCGCGCCTATATTTGGCGGGCGATTATAGACGCGTATTTCGAAAACTCCGTCTTGTGGCAAATCTTCGGCAGCGGCTATTACGGCGTTGTCAACCTCATGCGCGGCGCGGTTATTGCCGCTCACAACGACTATATTGAAGCTTTGTACAACTACGGAATTGTGGGTTTTGGCAGCATAATTGCCATGTTCGTCTTGCTGTTGAAAAAGTCGGTATCGCTTGTTTCTAAAAAATCCTTTTACGCTCCTGCGCTATGCGGCATGTTCGGCGCGTACGTCATATTGACCAACATAAGCGTTGTGTATTTCATTATGTATTACAGTATGTTGCTGTTCGGCTTTATGGGGTATTTGGTCGGCAAAATCGATTTGGAGGAGGCTTCGGATTTGCGCAGTCGGAACGCGTTTTACCCGAATCAGAATTTTAGATGGTAAACCCGAAAACAAAGTCGGACTGTTGCGGTTGCGAGGCTTGCGGGCAGGTCTGTCCGAGGCGTTGCATTGATTTTTCCGCCGACGGCGAGGGCTTTTTGTACCCCAAGGTAAATCTCGAACTCTGTGTGAATTGCGGTTTGTGCGAGCGGGTTTGCCCCGTGATAAACCAAGCCGCCTCCGTTTTGCCGCGCTCTGTTTTTGCGGCGAAATCGAAGCTTTTATCCGAGCGCATGGCAAGCTCTTCGGGCGGAATTTTCCCGCTGCTTGCAAAAAACGCAATCGCGCGGGGCGGCGTCGTTTTCGGGGCGGCGTTCGACGAAAATCTGGCTGTCCGCCACTCGCATGCCGAAACCGAAGAACAGTTGCGGGCGTTTTCTGGGAGCAAGTATGCGCAAAGCCGCATGGGCAATTCTTTCAGGCTTGCCGCCGATTTTTTGAAAGCGGGGCGCTTTGTGCTGTTTTCGGGCACTCCCTGTCAAATATCGGGTTTGAAGAAATTTTTGGGCAAAGACTACGAAAACTTGCTTGCGGTCGAAGTTATCTGCCACGGCGTACCGTCTCCGAAAATTCTTCGCGACTATCTATCAATATTTTCAGATAGTAAGCCTGCCTCCGTGTATTTTCGCGATAAATCCTTAGGGTGGAAATTATTTTCCATGCGATTGTGTGATGGAGAAAATCATGAAATTATTTCGGAATCATTACGCGACAATCCCTACATGCAGGGATTTTTGAAAGACCTGTACCTGCGTCCGTCGTGCCACGCGTGTCCCGCCCGCGAGGGCAAGGGCGGCGCGGACATTATTCTCGGCGACTTTTGGGGCGTGGGGAATTATTATCCAAAATTCGACGACGACAAGGGCGTTAGCTTGGTTGTTGTAAATTCGGAAAAGGGCGAAAAGTATTCCGGCGAGCTTGACGTCGAGAAAATCGAGACCTCCTATGAAAAGGCATTGAGGGGGAATCCCGCGCTGAAAGTTTCGGCGAAAATCCCGAAGCTGCGCGGCGAATTTTGGAATTTGTACGAAACGGAGGGCTTCCCCGCCGTCGAAAAGATTGTCGCCAAAATGCGCCCCACAAAATTGCAAATGGCAATCGTTTTTGTGAAGCGGCGGATATTGTTTTTGAAAAACGCAATTTGCCGCATTGCGCGGCGCGGCGCGTAGGGCGTCGGGCGCGGAGGAACTTCCCGCCGCCTAACTCGCATTGTTTGGCGGCTTGCGCGGGGTCTTGCCCCTGTTTTTGGGGCGGGGCGGGGTGCCAAAAAATGCTCGACAATTCGGCGGAATGTGAGATGTATATGATACTCGCGCGCGTTCGTCCGAATGTCCGCGGGGTGGTCGAACTTATTTACATCGTCGGGAAATGAATTTAAAATCCAAAAACGTATTCGTAACGGGCGCGGACGGCTTTATCGGCTCGCACCTCGTGGAGCTTCTCGTAAAGCGCGGCGCGAATGTCCGCGCGCTCTCGCTGTACAACTCCTTCAACAACTGGGGCTGGCTCGAAGACATTGACTGCAAAAATGACGTGGAGGTCGTTTGCGGCGACATTCGCGACGCCCACTGCGTCAAAAAATTTTCCGAAAAGGCCGACGTGATTTTCCACCTCGCCGCCCTCATCGCCATTCCCTATTCCTACGTCGCTCCCGACAGCTATGTCGATACCAACGTTAAGGGCACTCTCAATGTCTGTCAGGCGGCTCTCGAAAACGGCGTTTCCAAGGTTGTCCACACTTCCACGAGCGAAGTCTACGGCACGGCGAAGTATGTTCCGATTGACGAAAAGCACCCGATTCAGCCGCAGTCGCCGTATTCCGCCACGAAAATCGGCGCGGACTGCATTGCCGAAAGTTTCCACAGGGCGTTCGGGCTGCCGCTCGCGACGGCGCGTCCGTTCAACGCCTACGGGCCGAGGCAGTCGGCGCGCGCGGTGATTCCGTCGATTATCACGCAGCTCGCTTCGGGGCGCAAACAAATAGAGCTTGGCGACACCACTCCCACGCGCGACTTCAACTTTGTGAAGGACACCTGCGCGGGCTTCGTCGCGATTGCCGAGGCTGACACCACGATAGGCGAGGTCGTCAACATCGCGACCAACTACGAAATTTCCATTGCCGACACGTTCGCGATTATCAACGAAATCATGGGCGCGAACGCCGAAATCGTCCGCGACCCGAAGCGCATTCGCCCGAAAAATTCGGAGGTCAACAGGCTTTGGGGCGACAATACGAAGATAAAATCGCTCACGGATTTTTCGCCGAAATACGACATCCGCAAGGGGCTTGCCGAAACCGTCGAGTGGTTCTCGAAGCCCGAAAACCTCGCGAAATACAAGGCGGACATCTACAATATTTGACGAATGAAAGACCTGATTCTTTTGGGCTGCGGCGGGCACGCGAAGTCGTGCGTCGATGTAATCGAGGCTGAGGGCAAGTACCGCATTCTCGGGTTAATCGACGCGCCCGAAAAGGACGGTTCTTCGGTTTTGGGCTATCCCGTAATCGGGCACGACGAAATGCTGCCCGAATTTTGCGGGAAAGACGTCGAGTTTCTTATTACCGTGGGGCATATGCGCTCGCACGAAGCGCGGTCGAGGCTCTTCGCCCGCATTAAAGAGCTTGGCTTGAAGCCGGCGACTGTGGTCTCGCCCTTGGCGCGGGTTTCGCGCCATGCCGAAATAGGGGAGGGCACAATCGTCATGCACTACGCTTTTGTGAACGCGGGCGCGAGGGTTGGCGCAAACTGCATAATAAATACGAAGGCTCTTGTTGAGCACGACTCGGAAGTCGGCGACACCTGCCACATTTCGACTGCCGCCGTCGTAAACGGCGCGGCGAAAATCGGCGGCGGAACATTTGTCGGCAGCAACGCGACCGTCGCCAACGGAGCGGTTGTGCCGCCCGAAACTTTTGTCAAGGCGGGGAGCGTTGTGAAATGAGCGCGGTGTTTGTCATAGCGGAGGCTGGCGTAAACCACAACGGCAGCGCGGAGCTTGCAAAGCGGCTGGTTGACGCTGCGGCGGACGCCGGCTGCGACGCCGTGAAATTCCAGACTTTCAAGGCCGCCGACTTGGTCGAGCCCGACGCCCCCAAGGCCGACTACCAAAAGCGGAACGCAAAAAACCGCGCGGAGAGCCAGTACGAAATGCTCAAAAAACTCGAACTTTCGAAGTCCGACACGCGCATGCTTAAAGCCTACTGCCGAAAGCGCGGGATACTTTTTCTGTCGTCGCCGTTCGACTGCGACAGCGCGGACTTCCTCCGCAAGTTGGGCATGCCGATTTTCAAAATACCGTCGGGCGAAATCACGAACCTGCCGTATTTGCGCAAGATAAATTCGTTCGGGTGCAAGGCAATCCTCTCGACGGGAATGGCGACTCTTGCTGAAATTTCGGCGGCGTTGAAAGTTTTGCGCGACTGCGATGTATCGCTTCTGCACTGCACCACCGAGTATCCCTGCCCCTTCGACGCCGTGAACCTGAACGCAATGCTTGCCATGAAACGCCGCTTCCGCCTGCCCGTGGGGTATTCCGACCACACGCGCGGAATTGAGGTGTCGGTCGCGGCGGTTGCGCTTGGGGCGGAGATTATCGAAAAGCATTTTACGCTCTCGCGCGAAATGGACGGCCCCGACCACAAGGCGAGCCTCGAACCCGACGAGCTGAAACAGATGGTGGCGTCAATCCGCAATGTTTCGGCGGCGCTGGGCGACGGCGCAAAGCGTCCGTCGGCGGTCGAGGCGAAGAACGCGGCGGTTGCGCGGAAGTCGATTGTCGCAAAAAAGCGCATAAAAAAGGGCGAGTTTTTCAGCGACGCGAACCTTGCGGCGAAACGCCCCGCCACGGGAATTTCGCCCATGAAGTGGGATTCGGTCGTCGGAAAAACCGCGCGGCGCGACTTCGAAAAAAACGAACGGATTGTCCTATGAAAATCTGCGTCATTACCGCCGCCCGCTCCGAATACGGACTTTTGAGGGGGCTGATTTTCGAGCTTCGCGCAAGAAAAAACGTCGAACTTTCGGTGATTGCGACAGGCTCGCACCTCGAAAAAAACTACGGGTACACCGTGCGCGAAATCGAGGGCGACGGCGTCGACATCGCCGCCCGCGTGCGCATTTGCGCGGGCGACACAAAATTCGGAGTGCTCGACACCATGGCGAACGCGCTTTCGAAAGTCGGGCGCGCGGTCTCGAAAATAAAGCCCGACATCGCGGTGATTTTGGGAGACAGGTACGAGTCCCTTTCGATTGCCGCCGCGTGCTGCGCGCTCGGAGTGCCGATTGCGCACATTCACGGCGGCGAGCTTACATACGGGGCGTTCGACGACGCGTTCAGGCACGCGATTACGAAAATGGCGTCGCTGCATTTCGCCGCCTGCGCCCAGTACCGCAAAAGAATCATACAGCTCGGCGAGAACCCGAAGACAGTCTTCGACGTCGGTGCGTTGGGAGTCGAGAACATCCGCAAAATTCCGCTGCTTCCGAAGCGCGAAATAGAGCGCGTCGCGGGGGTCGCCGACGCGTCGAAAACATTTTTGGCGACATTCCACCCCATAACCACGGAAACCGATTCGCAGGAGGCGCAGATGCGCGCGCTGCTCGATGTGCTCGTCGCGCGCGTCGGCTACGCGTCGCTTTTCACGTATCCGAACGCCGACACCGGCTCGCGCAGGCTCAACGCGCTGCTTTCGCGCTACGCAAAAAAGTATCCCGACAAAATCAAAGTCGTCGGAAACCTCGGTGCGCGGAACTATCTAAGCATGATGAAATATTGCGCGGCGGTTGTGGGCAATTCGTCGAGCGGGATAATAGAAGCTCCGTCTTTCAAACGCGCCACGGTGAACGTAGGCAGCAGGCAGGACGGGCGCATGCGCACGCCCTCCATCATAGACTGCAAGCCCGACGCCGCCTCGATTTCCCGCGCTCTCGACACCGCGTTGGGCGCGGACTTCGCCGCGGTTCTGTCGAAAGTCAAAAGCCCCTACGGCGGCAAACCCACGGCGAAACTCATCGCCGACAAACTGCTTTCGGAAACGCCGAAGCTCGGCGGAAAGAAAATATTTTTCGACTTATGAACGAACTCGACTCACACCTCGTAGGCTCGAACGCCACAATTTTGGATACGCTCGGCAAGATGAACAAAATCGCGGGCGGAATGCCGCTTGTTCTGTTTGTGGTCTCGCCCGACGGCAGGGTTCTCGGCAGCGTGACCGACGGCGACATCCGCCGCAACCTCGTGGCGGGGGCTACGCTCGACTCGCGCATAGACGGCGTGATGAACAAAAAATTCCACTACCTTTTGGACAAGCGCGACTACAAGAAAATCGGCGAGTTCAAGGCTCTCAACCTGCGCCTCATTCCGCACGTTTCGCCCGACGGCAAACTGCTCGGCATTCTCAACCTCAACGCCAAGCGCACGTGCCTGCCGGTTGACGCGGTAATCATGGCGGGCGGCAGGGGAATCCGCCTGCAACCCTACACGAACGACATTCCCAAGCCCATGCTTCCCCTGCGCGACAAGCCGATTATCGCCCACAACATAGAGCGGCTGGCGTCGTACGGCGTGGAGAATTTCCACATTTCCGTAAACCACTTGAAGGGGCAGATTATAGACTACCTCACCGACAGGTACGCCGATTTGAACATCGACTTCATCGAGGAGGACGCGCCGCTGGGCACAATCGGCTCGGTAAGGCTCGCAAAGGAGTTCCGCAACGACGACATTCTGGTGATTAACGCCGACATCTTGACGAACATAGATTTCGAGGACTTCTTCGCAAAATACAAGGAGAGCTTTGCCGACATGAGCGTTGCGGCGTTCACGATGAAAGTGGACATTCCCTACGCCGTTTTGGAAACGTCGGGGAACATGATTCGCGGCTTTACCGAAAAGCCCACCTACAACTACTATTCAAACGCGGGGATATACCTGTTCGGCAGAAAACTCGTAGACTCCATTCCGCCCGACGCGCCCTACAACGCGACCGACATGATTGAAAAGCTCGTCGAAAACGGCGGCAAGGTCTCGTACTTCCCGATTGTCGGCTACTGGCTCGACATCGGCACGGCGCAGAATTATTCCAAGGCGAAAAACGACATAAACTATATAAAATTCTGACATGCTAAACGGGAAAAAAATAGCGGCAATCATTCCCGCAAGAAGCGGCTCGAAAGGTTTGAGGGACAAAAACATCAGGCCGCTCTGCGGCGTTCCGCTGCTTGCCCACACCGCGCGCGCCGCCCGCGAAAGCGGCGTGTTCGACGCCGTAATCCTTTCGACCGACAGCCCGAAGTACGCGGAAATCGGGCGCGAGTACGGCGCGGAAGTCCCGTTCCTGCGCTCGGCGGAAACGGCGACCGACGGCGCGTCGTCGTGGAGCGTCGTGGCGGAGACGCTCTCGAAGCTCGAAACGCGCTACGACATCGTCGCGCTCCTCCAGCCCACTTCGCCCCTGCGCACGGCGGAGAATATCCGCGAAGCGTTCGGGCTGTTTTTCGAAAAACGCGCCGAGGCGGTCGTTGGGCTTTCCGAGTTCCCGCACTCGCTCAAATGGATTAACACGCTACCCGAAAACCTCTCTACGCGCGGCTTCGTAAATTCGGAGTACGCAAACAAACCGCGCCAGAAAATAGAAAAATACTATACAATCAACGGCGCGATGTATATAGTCTGGACAAAATTCGTTGAGCCGAAGCTCGATTTGTTCTCGCTCGATTCCTACGCGTACATAATGCCCGCGGAGGAGTCGGTAGACATAGACACGGAAATCGACTTCGCCCTCGCCGAAACAATTTTAAAAAACAGGACAAAATGAAAAACATAATTCTCTGGGGTTTCAGCAACGAAATTGCCGAAGCCGTCGAAAAGCTCGGCAACGTCAAGGTTTCGCATTGTTTTTGCAGCCGCTCCGCGCTGAATAATTGCAGGATTCCCCTCGACTCCTACAAGCCCTACGACAAGCGCGTCTACGAGGAGGCGTACAAATACCTTCCGCAGTATTTTGCAAGCCGCAACCGCCCCAAGCAGATTTACCTGCGCCCCGAAAAATTCTACGACTACGTAGACTATTTCAACATCTACTTTCAGTATTTCTACAACCTCGTCAAGGACGAAAAGCCCGACGCAATCTTCTTCGACAACATTCCGCACATAGGCCCCGACATCATTTTCTACGCAATCGCAAAGGCGATGGGCGTAAAAAACGTGCTCTTCCACCAGACGCTTTTCCCCAACCGCGTCATGTACTGCGATTCCGTCGAGAAACTCGGCGACCCAGCCCACATGATGAAAATGGGCGACGACACTTTCACCATCGAAAAGAAGTTCAAAAAGGACCTTTTCTACATGCGCAAAAACTACCTGCGCGTGGGGATTTTCAAAAATATCCGCGTGATAAGGCACCTGTACATGTCGGTTGTGAACCTCATAAAACTGCCGTACACGTTCATGTACCACAGGCGCATGGCGCGGGCGGTCTCGAAAGACATAGACCTGAAGGCGAACTTCGTCTACTTCCCGCTCCACCTCCAACCCGAAATGACGACCGACTCGCTCGGCGGCGTCTACCGCGACCAAATGCTGGCAATAGAGCGCGTGTCGGAGCTTCTGCCCGAAGGCTGGTTTGTGTACGTCAAGGAGAATCCCTATCAGGACGAATTCAGGCGCGGACGCTGTTTCTTCCAGCGCCTGAAAATGCTCAAAAACGCAAAGCTCGTTCCGAACGAAACGTCCACCTATGAGCTTATCGCAAACTCGAAATTCGTCGCGACAATCACGGGCACGGCGGGCTGGGAGGCTCTCACGGGCGGCAGAAACGTGCTTACGTTCGGGCAGGCGTGGTATAAACGCTTCCCCGGAGCGTTCGTGTACTCGCCCGATTTCAAGATTGACGACATTCTGAATTATAAAATCGACCACGCCGAATTGCAGCGCGAGTTCGACAAATTCTACAAATGCCTCGGCTACGGGGTTGTCGTAGACGACTACAAGAAAATGGTCAAAGACTTCGACCGCGAAAAGAACGTCGCGGCGGTCGCAAAACTGCTCGAAAAGCTCACCCTCGAATGGCGGCCGCAATAGCGCGGCTTTCCTGCCCGCGGACGTGTTCGGCGCGATTCCGAAACGCTGAGTCCGCTTCCGCCGCCGCGACAACAAAGCAGGCGCGGTTGGCGCGTTGATTCCGCCGCGCGGGGCGTTTGCCGCCCGAAATCGGGACGCCCCGAACGCCGAAATTTTGCCAAGTTGCCGCGGGCGTTTAAGCCTCCGAAAAGGGGGCTTTTTTGCGGCTACTTTTCGGATTCTCCCGCCGCGATTTTTTTGAGCGACACCCCGCCTACTTCGACGTCTACCGTAATGGCGCGGCCGTTCTTTACGCGCATTACCGCGCAGTCTTTGCGGGATTTTGCGTCCGACGATTCGCCGTATTTCGCCCCCATGTATTTTGCAATCCGCGCCGCCTGCTTTTTTGAAAACTCCATGCGCAAAAACGGTTGCTCAAACTCCAATTCGGGCTGTTCCAGCGGAATTTTTTTGCTGTTTTCGTAGCGGACAAGATTGCAGCTTTCAAGCGCAAGGTCGATGTACGCGCCGCCTGCGGGCTTTTCCGAATACGAAACCGCGCGGTCGATTCCGTCCGAACCGCGCTCGAACGCGACGGCAACGCGCGCTTTGGGCTTGCCGAAAAAGTCGATGTTAAACGGGAAGTCCCTGTCTTTGCGCCCGCGTTGCAGGCGCATTTCGACAATCGGGATTTCCGTTTTGTACGGCAGGGAAATCTGCTCGATTCTCGGCGAAAATTCCGTCGGGTCGAACTTTTCGAAGTCCGACTTTTTCACCTGCTTGATTGGAAGGCGAAGCTCCGTTCCCGTCTCCAAGATGTCGGAAGCTTTGCCTATTGAGCGCAGCCCCACAAAGGCTTCGGCGCATGCAAGCGCGGCAAACGCCGCCGCCAAGAGTTTAGTTTTCACGGTCGAGCCTCCTCTTCAAAAAGTAGTTCGCGCCTATCAGCAGAATCCCGCAAAGCCCGAAAAACGCCGAGCGGAACAGAATGCCGCCGCCGCTTGCCGACACGCGGAGAATCCCCTGCCAGACAATCATTGCCACGCCCGCGTTCAGCGGCAGAAAACTTCCCCGCCGCACTCCCGCAAAGGCGAGCGACGCGGCGGCGGCGAAAAACACGGCGTTCGAAAGAATCATGAACGGCATGTATTTGTCGCCGCAAAAACGCCCCGCCGCGAGGTACAGCGGGAAGATAAAGCCCGCAAGCGCCGCGCCCGTCAGCCGTTCGGCGGATGCCAACGCGCGGAACGTCGCGAAAATCCAAACAAGCGCGGTGAGCGTGACCGCCCCAATCAGAATGCTTCCCGCCGCAGCCGAAAGCTCGAACAGGTCGGCAAGCGGCGGAAGCGAATACAAAAGTATCGCGTGCTCGCCGACGTAGGAGTTCGGTTCGTTCAAAACGCACATTGCCCCGCACATTATCAAAAGCCCGACGAAAAGATGCGGAACTTTCGCAAAGCGGAAGCCGCCCGACTTCGCCCCGATTGCAAGCATTGCCGCGCCGATTCCGACCGAGACGGCGGCGTAGAAATGGTCGATGTCGGGCAATGCCTCCGACCCGACGGGCGGGCTTGTCCCGACAACAAGAATTTCGAGCGCATCGCCCGCCAAAATTGGGGCGCATGCGCATATAATCAGGCGCAATACGGCGTTGAGCGCGTTCGGCTCGGCGCGATTCCGAAACGCATGGATTCCGACGGCGGCAAAGCACGCGCAGGTGAACAGGGCGTCGAAAATGCCCGCGTCGCGCGAGTAGGGGTTGGCGAGCACCGCGCACCAAATGGCGGCAATTCCCGCCGCCGCCCGCGAGTTGAAAATGAAAACAAGCGGAAGCGCAAAGGAAATCATCGCAACGGAGAAATCGCGGAAATTTCCCTCCAAATTCAGAATGTCGT
>DHMA01000022.1:382-7851 GCA_002405555.1 Opitutia bacterium UBA4654 | reverse complement strand
AGGCAAAGCATCGCGCCCGCCGCGAGAATGTTTGCGACGGCGGCTGCCTCGCGCAAAAGCGGGTGCAGACGCAACAACAGCGCGCAAATTCCGAACGCCGCCGATATCGCAAGCGGAACAAACGCAAGCAGCAGCCGCATTCCGACCGACAGCTCGTCCCAGATGTTTTGGACAAACAGGCAGGACGAAACAATCAAAAGAATCGCGCCGGCAAAGTAGACGGCGTTGAAGAAAACGGGCTTTTTGCCGTCGAGCGACACCCGCAAATGCTCCGACAGTTTCTCCGCCGACGCGCGGTCAATCAGTCCGTCGGCCTCGTAGCGCGGGATTCTTTTTAGCAACTCACGTTCGAATGACATGCGCCCATATTCGCGCCGCCGCCCAGAATGTCAATTAAAAGCCGATTCACAATTCCCGCCACGCGCTTCTGTTCCCGATTACAAGGCGGGGTCATGCAATTATCAGCAAGGCAATTTATTGCGAAATACGAACTTATCGGCATTGCGCAGGGCGCGGAAGCACGCCTTTACTGCGGCGGACATAAAAAAAGTAAACGGCGGGGCGGCAGGAATGCAACGAATACATAAAAAAAGAGTCGCACTTCTAAAAAAAGAAATGCGACTCTTTTTCAGTGGCTGTTCAGGTAGGGATCGAACCTACGACCAAGTGATTAACAGTCACCTGCTCTACCGCTGAGCTACTGAACATCAATCACTGAAATATAAGCAATGTAGTTTCTTTCTTTTCGGCGGTTTGTCAATGCAAAATTTTATTTTTTTTATGCTTTTTTATCGCCGCGATTTCAATCCGCTTTCAACGCGCCGACCAACGTTTTGATGTCGCTTTCGTAGCGGCTTTTTGCGGGCGCGATTTCCCGCCCGAATTTTACGAGCTTTATCAGCAGTTTTGGCGACTTCGCCAATGCCATCGCCGTCCGTAACACCGAAATTTCGAGTCCGCCCGTTTCCATATTCATTGTGGACTGGAAAAACGACGGCGGTATGTCCGATTCGAGCGAGTCGCTCACCCAGCGGAAGTGCGAAAATTTCACGCCGCGTTCCCTTGCCGCCGTTTCGAAAAGCTTGCCCTCCATTTCGACTCCCGCGAAGCCGCTGTCGCCGAGTTCCAGTTTGCGTTTTGTATCGGCGATTGTTTCGACTGTCGCGATTTCCGCCTCTCTGCCCCCGATTTTGAGGGCGAGCGTTTTCAAGGTGTCGTCGTCGGTTTTGAAAATGAAGTCGCCGTTTTTCATATCCGAGCGGCACGCTCCGCAGAAGCCCGCGAGGATTACGTGCGTCGGGCGGAGTTCGCCGATTTTCCCGCGCAGCCGTTCGGCGGACGCCGCGCAGCCGACTCCCGACACGAGCGCGGAGACGTTTCCGCATGCCGCCGCCGCGCCCAATTTCGGCTTTCCCTTGTATCCGAGAGCCGCGAACACGGGCGCCGCCTCGAAAACCGTGGGCGATACAATCAGAAATTTTTCCATGCGCTATATCCCGAAGTCTTGCGAGCTTTTTGCCGCAGATTCCATTGTGCACGGAAGCCCCGACTGAACCCAGTCGCCGCATACGCGCATATTTTCGAAGTCGTCGAAGTCCGACGCCTTCGGGCGGGCGCGTTCGCTTTTCGTGTCGGCGGAAATCGTCGCTCCCACGAACGTGGACGGCAGGACGGCGGAGATTTCGACCTCTCCGAAAAACTTTTTCAGCTCCGTTTTCAGCAGTGTTTCCGCCGCCGATTTCGTCGGCATGACCGAGCTTGCGCTGATTGTTATTCCGTAGACGTGTCCGCCGTTCGACGGCTTCCTGAAAATCCAGTGGAGGGGCGAGCCTATGAGGCACGCGTATTCGCCGTCGAGAAGTTCGCGGTTTGTTTCGAAATAGATGTTTGTGATGTCGGTTTCGGCGATGTCCGAGAGCCGCCGTTTTACGGCGGAGTTTTCGGGCAGAAGTTTTGCGAGCGTTTTGAAGCCGAGCGCGGACACGAAAACGTCGCACGCGGCGAAGTCGCACTTATTTGTGGAGATTCCCGCGATTCTGTTTCCGTCGGCGTGCAGTTTTTCGACGGTTTCGTTTGTGAAGACGTTTCCGCCGACGCCTTTAATGTAGAGCGCGGCCGGCGCGAGGGCGTCGGCAATCGGCTTTTGCGGCAGGTAGATCACGCCGTTGATTCCGCCGCCGAGCACCGATTTTTTTGCGGTGTCGAGCATGAGCGTTGCGTCGGTTTCAGCGAGCGGCGTGTTGAGCGCGGACACGCAGAACGGCTCCCAGAAGTTGGCGGTTCCCTCCGCGCCGATTTTCATGCGTTGGAGGTACGCGAGCGCGGTTTCGCCGTCGCGGGCGTTTGCAAGACCGAGTTTGAGCTTTACGAAAAGCGGCAGGTTTTTGCGCATGCCGTCGAGCCTCCCGTAGGCGAGGCACGCGAGCGTTCTTTTAAGGAATCCCGCGCGTTTGTCGGGAAATTCGACGAGCGTTTTTTTGCCGCCGCCGAAGAGAAATTCCATCGACTTTGTCGGCGCGAAGAAGTCCGACGTGCCGAGGGTGTCGAGTATGCCGAATAGGTTGCGGTAGCAGCCCATGGCGGCGTGGCTTGCGTTGTCGAGCCTGTTGCCGTTCCAGTCGAGCGCGGCGCATCTGCCGCCGATGTGCGATTTCGCCTCGTACAGCGACACGTCGAAGCCTTCGAGCGCGAGCCGCAACGCCGCGCCGATTCCCGCGACTCCCGCGCCCGCGACGATTGCGCGTCCGCATTTTTTGTCCGTAGGTTCCGGCTGTTTCGAGCGTCTTATTGCGCCGAGCGCGAGCGCGATTTTCCGCGGCTTGGAGATTTTCAGCGTTTCCCTTGTAAGCAGGAATCCGCGTTTTTTGATAGTTTCCAATATTTCCTCGTAAATTGCCCACATGATGAGCGCGGGCGCGAGGGCGCGTTTGTCCTCCGCTTGCAGCAGTCTGCGCGACTTGTTGAAAAAGTGTTTTGCGCGGAAGTACATGAACGCGAAAAGCCGCCGGCAGTTGCCGGCATGCGGGCGTTCGAGCAGGTCGGCGCGCGAGACTCCGAACGCCTCCATTTCGCTTGTCGGAATGTAGACGCGCCCGTGCGAGGCGATGTCGTCGAGCACGTCGCGGAGAATGTTCGTAAATTGGAGCGCGTAGCCGAGCGATTCGGCGAACTCCTTTGTGCGTTCGTTTTTGAAGCCGAAAATGTATATCGACACAAGCCCCACCGCCGACGCCACGCCGTAGCAGTATTTGCGCACGTCTTCGAAAGTTTCGAAAGGGTCGTCGTAGGTGTCGCGCAGGACGCCGTCGATGATGTCGAGCACGTACTGCCGCGGAATGTTTCTGCGGCGCACGAGCGACCTCATTTCCTCGCCGAGCGGGGAGATTGGGGCGTCGGAGTCGTACGCAGTGTCGATTTCGCGCTTCCAGTCGCCGAGGATTTTCCTGCGCTCGTCTTTGGGGCGCACCTCTTCGTCGGCGATGTCGTCCATGAGGCGGCAGAACGCGTAGAATGTTTCCATGTCGCGGGCGCGGTCTTTTTCCATGCAGAAAAACGCGAATGCGAGGTTCGATTTTTTGCGCTCGCGCACGTGGTACGCGCTTTCGGAGTTTTCGGCTTCCATTTTAAAAGAGTGCGGACATTAAAAGTTTGACCTTGTCGGCGGAGTTGAGCGACGGGCGTTTCGAGAGCGTGTCGTAGTTTTGCGACGCTATTTTTTTGAGAATCGCGCGTCCGCCCTCCACCGTGATTTTTATTTCGAGGCTCAGCGGGAACGGCAGGTGTTTGATGAGCCGCTCGCCCGACTTGAACATTTTTTCCGTCCTTTCGCATTCGAATTTCACGATGTCCCTCACGCGCGCGCTTGCGGAGTTTGCGAAGATTTCGGCTTCTTCCGCGCCGCGCCAGTCGGACTGCGGAACGTAGATTCTGTTTTTTGCGCGGTCCACCGACATGTCCTGCCAGAAGTTCGCAAGTTGCAGCGCCGAGCAGATGTCGTCGGAGTATCCGAATAGCTCGTCGCTGCGGATTCCGTGCAGAATGAGCACGAGGCGTCCGACGGGGTTTGCGCTGCGGCGGCAGTAGTCGAGAAGTTCGGGGAAGTCGGCGTAGCGTTTTTTCACGACGTCCTGCTTGAACGCGCTCACGAGGTCGCGCAGAAGCTGTACGGGAATGCCGAATTTCCGCACGGTGTCGGCGACCGCCGCGAATATCCAGCCCCACTTGGGGTCGAGCGCGTCGGGGGCGGCGTCGAGCTGGGCTTCGAATTTTTCGAGGTTTGCGATTCTTACGGGGGCGTCCGCGGCGATTGATTCGTGCTCTTCGTCGGCGATGTCGTCGGCGGTGCGGGCGAACGCGTAGATTGCGGCGACGTGCGGGCGGATTTTCTTCGGCACCATTTTGGCGACGGGGAAATTCTCGTAGTGGCTGTCGGCGAGTTCCCGACACTTGCGGTACGACTCCTCTAAATTCGGAACTTGTGGCATTTGCGTTAAAGTATTAAATTTTTGCTGGGCGTGTCGAGCAAAATGGGCTACGCCATTTCGCGCGAGGATTCTATTTTAAGCGTGCCGTTTTCGCTTTCGGCGAGCGTGGACGGGTCGAAGAACGCGGAGAAGGCAATCATTGCGGCGTTGTCGCCCCTGTATTCGCGGGGGGCTACGAGGAACTTTGCCCCGCGCGTCTTTGCGAGCTTTTCGAACGCCTCCGCGAACGCGCCGTTGTTCGACACTCCGCCCGAAATTCCCACGCTTGCGTAGTTCCCGCGTTTTGCGAAGAAGTCGGCGCGGCGTCTCAGCTGTTCGACGACCGCGAACTGGTAGCTTGCGCAGATGTCGGGCTTGCGAAGTTCGATTTCTTCGGGCGAAAGTTTTTGCAGGCGGTATNNCCCTGTGCTCTTTTTTTGCCGAAAAGAATTTGCAGGCCAGCCGCTTGGCCATTTTTTCGAACTCGTTTCTTAAAAGCGAGTTGTTCGAAACCCCGCCGCTTATGCCTATGCTTTTATAGGGCTTTTGCTTTGAAAATATAAGCGTTTTGCGCTTTAGCTGCTCTACAACCGCGCGCTGGTACGAAGCGCAAATGTCGGCGTAGTTTTCTTTTATTTGCCCGTCGCTTAGCTTTTCCAAAAAATACCTTAAACTTGTTTTCAGCCCCGAAAAGCTGAAATCGGGGTCGTCTTCAATCTTCCTGTTCTGCCCGTAGGGGAAGAGCGTTTTGTCGATTTTCCCTCCGCGTGCGGTCTTCTCCAAAATCGGCGCTCCGGGGTAGGGCATGCCGAGCAGTTTTGCGCCCTTGTCGAGAGCCTCTCCCGCGGCGTCGTCCACGGTTTCGGCGAGGACGCGCATTTTTTTGTTTTCGTCAAGCTCGAACAGCACCGTGTTGCCGCCCGACACCGTAAGCCCCAAGTGGGGCAGGAGGGCGGCGAGGTTTTTTTCGAAATTTTCGGGGTCTTGCGCGTGGACGGGTATGAACGGCGAATACGCGTGCCCGCGCAGGTGGTTTGCGCCGAAAAGCGGAATTTTGAGCATTGCCGCCGCCGCGGACGCGCAGGCGACTCCCATTGCAAGGCAGTTCGGAAGCCCCGGCCCCGACGTTGCGGCAATCATGTCCACGCCCTTGAAGTGTTCCGACTTCGAGATTTTCGAAATCAGCGCGGGCAGTTTTTTTAGGTGCTCCGAGCTTGCCAAGTCGGGCACGACGCCCCCGTAGAGCGCGTGCAGGTCTATCTGCGAGTGAATCAGGCTTTCGAGCACGCCGATTTTAGGGTCGAAAATGGCGACCGCCGATTCGTCGCAGGAGCTTTCTATTCCCAAAATCCTCATTTTGCCGCCCTCCGTTTCGGCTCTTTGCACGCGCCGCGCAGGCGGCCCTCCATGAGCGATTCGTCGTAGAGGCAGTCGAAGCGGCCGTCGCGCCTGAACGAGAAGCACGCCTTTTTGCCGACCACGACATGCTCTATAAGGCTAAGGTGTATCGGCTTGCACGCCTCCGAAAGGCGCGTTGTAAGGCGTATGTCTTCGAGCGACGGCGTGGGGTCTCCGCTCGGGTGGTTGTGGGCTACGGCGATGCTCGCCGCGCCGTGCTTGATTGCGGTTTCTATGATTTTGCGCACGTCGATGCTCGTTGACGACACGCTTCCCTCGAAAATCCTGACCGAGCCGTTCGGGATAATTTTGAGCTTTGCGTCGAAGCAGACAAGCTCGAAGACTTCGGACGGTTCGGAGGCGATTTTCGATTTGAAATATTTTACGAGCTTTGCGATTGTCCCGATTTCGTCGGTCGGCGTTTCAAGCTCGTTTTCGTGGTAGAGCGTGATGAGGTTTTTGAGGAGCGAAATTCCGAGCGCGGAGGATTCGCCTATTCCCTTTACCCCGCGGAGTTCCTCGACGGGCGCGTCTATTATTCCGCGTATGTTGCCGAATTTGTGCAGGAGCGATTTCGCCGCGGGCTTTACGTCGATTCGCGGCACGAAGTATGTGAGAAGCAGCTCCACGCGCTCGTAGTCGGCAAGCGACGCTATTCCGCCCGCCGCGTAGCGCGAGCGCAGCCGCTGGCGGTGTCCGTCTTTCGAGGCGAAGTCTTCGTGTTTTTCGGCGTTCGTCATAATTCGGGGAAATGGTTTATAAATTTTCCGCCCGCCGTTTCAAGCGGATTTTTCATGCAGGCGAGTATGTATTTCTGCGCGTTTTTGCACGCGTCGGCGAGGCTTCCGCCCTTCGCCAAATTTGCGGCTATCGCCGCGCTCAGGGTGCAGCCGCTTCCGTGCGTGTTTACGCCCGAAACGCGTTTGGATTTTATTTCGACGGTTTCGCCGTCCGCCGGCGCGAGAATGTCGGAGATGTCGTCGCCCGCGCCGTGCCCGCCTTTGAGCAAAACGGAAGTTCCGAACATGTCGCGGAGCTTCCGCGCGGCGTCGGCGGCGTTTGCGATTTTCTCCGCGCCGAGCAGAGCCGCGCCCTCGTCGAGATTGGGGGTAATGAGCGCCGCAATCGGCAGAAGCCGCGTTTTGAGCGATTCGACCGCGTCGTCTTTGAGCAGTTTTGCGCCGCTTGTGGAAATCATCACGGGGTCTGCCACGAGCGAAATTTCGGGGTGTTCGGAAAAAAAGTCGGCGGCGGCTTCCACTATTTCGGCGTCGAAAAGCATGCCCGTTTTCGCCGCCTGCGGCTTGTAAAAGCGGCAAACGGCGTCGAGCTGGGCGCGGAGCATGGGGGCGTCGGGCGAGCTTGCGGCGTAGACGCCGTCGGGGTTCTGCGCGGTTAGCGCGGCTATTGCCGTGCAGCCGTAGACGCCGTTTGCGGCAAAGGTCAGCAAATCGGCCTGTATTCCCGCGCCGCCGCCCGAATCGCTTCCCGCCACGCTCAACGCGCACGCGTGTTTTGTTCTTTCCTTTGACATTTTTATTCCGCAATATTGCATTGTTTGACAATTTTTTCAAGAATGCTTTGATACATTTAAGAAAGGGCGGAAAC
>DHMA01000022.1:0-299 GCA_002405555.1 Opitutia bacterium UBA4654 | reverse complement strand
GATATGCCTGACAACTCAATAGACCTGCCCTTCGACACCCCCGCAGAAAAAGCGGCGGAGGATTCCGTGCCCGTGTCCGCGCCGCTTGCGGTGCGCATGCGTCCGCGCGCGCTGTCGGAGGTCGTGGGGCACGCGCACATACTTGGCAAAGGCTGTCTGTTGCCGCGGCTGATAGAGTCGGACAATTTCGGCTCGCTGATTTTCTACGGGCCGCCCGGCTGCGGGAAGACGACCCTCGCGGGGGTCATCGCGCGCGAGACAAAATCGCGCTTCGTGAAAATAAACGCGGTGCTTTCGAA
>DHMA01000186.1 GCA_002405555.1 Opitutia bacterium UBA4654 | reverse complement strand
TTTTGCCGCCGCCCACGTCCCCAGCCTCTTCGCCCTCCACAATCACCGCCATCGCGACTTCGGGAGACTCGGCTGGGGCGAAGGCAATCAGCCACGCAAGCGTCAGCGGGCGTCCGTTCACGCTTACCTGCGCCGTGCCCGACTTCGCCGCGACTTTCACCCCCGCGACGCGCGCGCGTTTCGACGTTCCGCGCTCGGTTGCCGCCACCATGCCCTCCAAGATTTTGTCGTACTGCGATTTTGTCAGGGGGATTTTCTCCGCCCCGTGGTACGCCGCGTTGGTTTTGCGGCGGGGGTCGTGCAGCATCGAAAGCTTTGTGCGCGTTTCGCCCCGCGCGAACGATGCCGCGAACGACGCCACTTGGAGCGGAGTGAAGAGCATGTAGCCCTGCCCTATCGAGGCGTTGGCGGTATCGCCGTTCGTCCACGCGCCGTCGTATTTGCGGCGTTTGTGCTTGAATTCGGGGGTGGCGACAATCGTCCTGCGCCACGACTCCTCTTTCAGCTCTATTCCAGTGGACTCGCCGAAGCCGAAGAGTTTTGCGGTGTCGGCAATCGACTCTATTCCCGCGTCGATTCCCGTTTCGTAAAAATAGACGTTGCAGCTGTGGGCGAGCGCGCCGACCAAGTCGAGGTTGCCGTGCCCGCGCCTGCTGTTGCACGGGAAAATGCGCGAGCCTACCCGATAGCCGCCCGTGCATGTTTTCACGGAGTTTTCGTCAATCGCGCCGCTGCGAAGCCCCGCAATCGCGGTAACGACCTTGAATGTTGACCCCGGGGGATACAGTCCCGACGTCGCGCGGTTGAGCCACGCGCCGCGCTCGGTAATTTCGCGGTCGACCTTGTGGGTGATGTAGGGGGTGAGCATGTTCGGGTCGTAGCTCGGGCGCGAGACGAGCGCGAGCACTTCGCCCGAATTTACGTCGAGCATAACCGCCGCGCCCTTGCGATCGCCGAAAGCCTCCTCTATGACCTGCTGGATTTCGATGTCGAGAGACGTGAACACGTCGCCGCCCTTTGTGGGGGGAATGTCGAGCACGTTTTCGTACTTGTAGCCCGCGAGGTCCACAACCCAGATTTTTGCGCCGCTCGTGCCCGCAAGCTTTGAGTCGAACGCCGCCTCTATGCCCGAACGCCCGATTGTCGGGACAATCGCGTAGGTGCGCAGGTCGCTGCCCGGGATTTTCGAGATGTCGTCGTCGAAGTTGTTTGCCACGTAGCCCAGCGCGTGCGAGGCGACGTCTCCGTAGGGGTAGTAGCGCGAAGTTCCCGTATAAATCTGAATGGGCGAATCCACGGGAATGCGCTCCGCAAGAATCGCGTGCTCGCGCTCGGTGAGGTTGCGGACGAGCGGCAGGGGCAGAAGCTGCTTTTGGAGAAAGTGCCTATTGTAGTCGGCAATTCCAAGCGAATAGTTTGTGCCCAAGATTCCGTTAATCTGCGCGAGGTAGCCGTTGAGGACGTTCGAGCGGGCGCGTTCGGTAATTTCCGCGTAGTTCGGGCGGGCGCTCGAGCCGACGGAGGCGAGTTTTGCAAGCTCGATTTTTTTCAGCTTGAAGTACTCCTCCCTGAACTCCTTGCGAATGTCGTTGAAGTAGACGACGGCGGAAAATATCGGCTTGTTTGTAACAATCAGCCTGCCGTTTCTGTCGTAGATGTCGCCGCGCGTTCCTGGCTCGATAACGCGGCGCATGCTCTGACGCTCGCCGCGCTCGACGTAGAAGTCGTACAAATAAATCTGCCTGTATCCGAGGGCGACAATCAGCACGACGAACGCGAACGCAAACGCCCAGTAAAAGAACGGTATGCGCGGGTTCTTTTTCGAATATGTGCGTTCGTCCGCCATCAATCCTCCCCGTCTATCGACATTTCGATTCCCAAAAAGTTCGCAATCGACACGGGCAAAACCGCACAGAACTTGCCCGCAAACAGCAGAACCGCCGCCGAAAGCAGCGCGTCAGCCGACACCCTCGACGCGTATTCGAAAAATCCCCCGACGTCGCGCGGGAAAAGCAGCGCGTAGAAAAACACAAGAATTATGTTTGTTATTTCGGCGAGCGCGGTAATCGAAAACCAGTCTCCCGAACGGAAGCGGAAGCGCATTCCGTGAACCGCGAACGCCGCCGAAAGCCACAGCGCGGCGGCAAGCCCCGCGCGTACGCCCGTAGTTGCCGAGCACAGAAACGCCGAGACCGCCACCACCGCGAGCATCGGGAGAAAATCGAGGTAGAGCGCGGCGGGAATTATGAACAGCGCGGGAAGGACGAGGTACGCCGAAGGCGCAAGCTCCGAATTAAGAGTGGACAGCACGAACAGGTATGCCGCATTCGTCAACAGGATTGTCAGCGCGCGCATTAGCATGGTCAGTCGAGCCTCGCGTCCGAAACGGGTATGAGCACCGCGACTTCCCGCAATGAGGCAAGCCCGCGCGGAAGGCGCACTTTGCCCGATTTGAATATGCCGTCGGGTTCGGTTTCAAGCGAGACAATCTCGCCTATGAGCACGCCCTCGGGGAACGACCCCGCAAGCGACGACGTCACGAGTTTCAGCGGCGACGACGCGCTTGCCGACAAGTCCGCGGGCGCGTCGAAAACCTCTCCCTGCGCGCTCTGCATCGAAACCGCGCCCGCGCCCTGATAGATTATCGGTCTGTCCTCGCCCGCAACGTGCGCCGCCATGCGGAATTTTCTGCTTCCGACAAGCTCCACTATGGACGTGTACGCGTCAGCCCTGACAACCCTGCCGACAACCCCGCCGCCGTAGACCACCGCGTAGCCCTCGCGGATTCCGTGGCGTTTTCCCTTGCGGATTGTGATGTGCTGCCACCATGCCGAGATGTCGCGGCGGCAGACGCGGGCGACTTCCGCCTTGAATTTCTCCTGCGAGGGCAGGTTCAAAATGTTTTCGAGCCGCGAAACGCGGTTGCGCAGAGACTCGTTTTCGAGAAGTTTAATCTCGTAGGCGGAGTTCAAACGCGCCAAGTCGCGCCCCGCTTCGATAAGCTCGCGCTTCGAGCGCGACGACAAGCTCCAAAACTTCTCCAAATCGCTCAGTTGCGACCGAATTGCGTCAATAGGGGCGCGGAACTCCTCGAACGCGCGTTCGGCGGAATTTCTTACGGCGGTCGGCGCAAACAGGCACGCAAGCACCGCGCAGGCGAAAATCGCGA
>DHMA01000070.1:21086-32030 GCA_002405555.1 Opitutia bacterium UBA4654 | reverse complement strand
GCTTTTGAGAAGGATAATTTGCAGAGCAAATTACCCCGAAGGGACGAGAACAGCGCGGATTGCACGCAAGCACAACCAAGCGGAATAGCGAGAAAAAAACAAAGTAGCGGCAAAAACCGCAAAATAGGAAAAAGAACTCCCCCACGCAAAAAACCCAAAAAAAAACCGAGGCAACGGCAAACACGATTTGACGTCTCGATTTTGGAGCTAAAAATTAGACGCAAAAAAAGGGCAAAGCGCGCAGCGTATTCGACATACGTAAGCGTTTTGCCCTTTTTTTAGCGGCTAATTTTTAGCCCAAAAGCGTTCGTCAAATCGAGAAGATTTGTTTGACGGCGGCTTGCTCTTCTAAGAGCTCGGCGTTGGAAGCCTCGATTTTCGCCTTGGAAAATTCGTTCAGCTCCAGCCCCTTTACAACTTCCCAGTTTTTGCCGTCCGAGCGAATCGGCAACGACGTAATCGCTCCTTCGGGAGTGCCGTAGCTGCCGTCCGAGCATACGCTTACGCTGAACCATTCACCCGCGGGGGTGGGGTTTACGAGCGTACGAACGGTTTCGATAGCGGCATTCGCCGCGCTCGCCGCGCTGGAGAGGCCTCTTGCTTCGATAACCGCCGCGCCGCGCTTCTGAACAGTCGGGATAAACGTGTCTTTAAGCCACGCTTCGTCCTTGATGACGTCGAGAGCCGCCTTGCCGTCGATTTTGGCGTTGTAGAAGTCGGGATACTGGGTGGACGAGTGGTTGCCCCAAATGGTCATGTTGGAGACTTCGTTGACGTGCACGCCAGCCTTTTCGGCGAGCTGCGCCTTTGCGCGGTTTTCGTCGAGGCGGGTCATCGCGAACCATCTGTTCGAGGGAATCTTGGGGGCGTTTTTCATCGCCGTCCAGCAGTTCGTGTTGCAGGGGTTGCCGACAACGAGAACGCGAATATCGTCGGCGGCGTTCGCTTCGATAGCCTTGCCCTGACCGATGAAAATCTTGCCGTTGATGCCGAGGAGGTCGCCGCGTTCCATGCCAGCCTTGCGGGGCACGCTGCCGACGAGCAACGCCCAGTTCGCGCCGTAGAAGCCTTCGTTCATGTCGCAGGTTGTAACGACCTTGTTGAGGAGCGGGAATGCGCAGTCGTCAAGCTCCATCTTGACGCCCGCGAGAGCCTTCATGCCGGGTTCGATTTCGATGAGGCTAAGGTCAACCGGCTGTTCGGGACCGAAGATTGCTCCGCTTGCAATGCGGAAAAGCAGGGAGTAGCCGATTTGACCGGCGGCACCCGTAATTGCGATTTTGATAGGATCTTTCATGTTTTTCTATTGTTTTGCGTTAAGTTTTGAAAAAAATTACTTCCAGTTGAACGGGGCTTCGAACGAGAGCAGCAGGCGCTGTTCCTCTTTCTGGGCGGTCGAAGCGTTGACGGCGTCGTAGTCGTACGAATAGCGGAGGGCGATTTCGAGAACGTCGGTCGCCTTCATGATGAAGCCGATTCGCAGATACGCGGAGTACTGGTTGGAATTGGTGAGGTTCATGCCGACGTAGCCGTTCTGCTCGAAGCGGAGGATTTTGCTGATTTTCCAGACGAGGTCTTCGGCGACGACGCCCATGAGAACCCACTTTGTGTCGAAGTCGTCGGCGTTGATGTAGCGGACTGCGGGACCGGGGGCGATGTCGATTGTCAAGTCGTAGCGTTCAAACTCGAATCTATAACCGAGCGTTACCGCCTCGTCAACCTGGTCTTTGATGCCCTTTACCATATCCTTTTTGTAGTTGAGGATATTTTGCACATACCAGTGGCTGGTTTCGTCGAAGTCGCGGCGGAAGTTGGTGTCGATGCCCCATTTGTCGAGGGTGGTGCTGGTGACGTCGCTGGTGCTTGTTTCCTGCGTGTAGTTGTAGTAGGCGGTCGCGGAGAACTTGTTCAAATCCCACTCTTTTTTGAGGTCGAACGCGCCGTAGACGGAGAACACTTTCGATGTCGTCTGGCGGTATTCGACGCCGCCGCGAAGCCTGAACTGCCAGCCTTCGGGGAAGTTTTCCTTGACGAATTCGCGGTAGTCGGTAATCCACTGCGGTTCTTTTTCGACGGCTTCGGGAGCGGTCGGGTCGGCAACGGGGGCAGCCGCGGGGGCGGGAGCCGCCTCGGCGGGTTTTTCCGCCGCCTGCTGGGTAAGCTCGGGCGAATTTTGGTCTACGCTGATTCCGCTAATCGACGCGCGGGGAATTTTTATCGAGCCGAACGCGGTATCGAGAATGACCTGCGCGTCGTCCGCCTGCGAAATTTTGCCGGAAATTCTGTCGCCGTTGGAGAGCGTGAGAATTTCCGCATTTGCGGTCAGAAGACCGAATGCCGCCGCCGCCGCGACGATGGAAAGTTTGTCGAATCTCATCTTGGTAATTATAATTATGCCGGTATTTAAAAAATCGGTTAGCCATTTTGCCGCCGCCGCGAAATCTTACAAGCATTTTTTTAAGAGCGCGGGCGCAAAAAAAAGTTGAAGAGAGGAGCGAAAAGTGCAATATTGTCCCGTTTAACAAAGTATTAGGAGATTATTTATATGGCAGTGCCGTTGTCGCAAGTATTGACAGTAGCTAAATACGCCCTGGGCAAAACCCTCAAAGGCGAAAAACGCTATCCTTTGGTAATGATGCTCGAACCGCTTTTCCAGTGCAATCTGGCGTGCTCAGGCTGCGGGAAAATCCAGTATCCCAAAAACATACTCGACATGCGCATGCCGAAGGAAAAGGCGTGGGCGGCGTTGGAGGAATGCGGCGCGCCGGTCGTTAGCATCGCGGGCGGCGAGCCCCTGCTCCACCCCGGAATGCCCCAGATGATTGAAGGGTTCATAGAGCGCAAGAAGTACGTATACATGTGCACGAACGCGCAGATTCTCCTCCGCAAAATAGACCTCTTCAAGCCCAGCAAATACCTGTCGCTTGGAATCCACCTCGACGGCACGCGCGAAATGCACGACAGAAACGTAAACCGCGAGGGAGCGTACGACACCGCAGTCAGGGGAATCAAGGAAGCCGTAAAGCGCGGCTTCCGCGTTACCACAAACACCACAATCTTCAACAATGCCGACCCCGAAACCGTCCGCAAATTCTTCGACGACGTAATGGCTCTCGGCGTGGAGGGAATGATGATTTCCCCCGGATTCCCCTACGACAAAGCGCCGAATCAGGACATCTTCCTCGAACGCAACAAGACAATCGAGCTTTTCAAAAAGATACTCGGCAACCCGAAAAAGAGCTGGGTGTTCAACCACTCCCCCGGATTCCTCGCGTTCCTCAAAGGAGAACAGGATTACGACTGCACGCCGTGGGGCAACCCCACCTACTCGATTCTCGGCTGGCAGAAGCCCTGCTACCTCATCAACGACGGCTACTGCGAAACATTCGCCGAACTGATGAAGGAAATCGACAAGTACGGGCTTGGCAGGCACGGCACGCGCCCCGAATGCAAAGACTGCATGCTTCACAGCGGCTACGAGGCAAGCGCAGTTCGCGACATTTTCGGAACGTGGGGCGGAATGTTCCGCGCCGCAAAGCACATGCGCAATTTCAACAAGAAAACGCAATAGCATAAAGTGTCCGAAGCGTCGGCGCAGGAGAAATTCGAATTCCCGAACCTTTGCAATAAAATATTCTGCAAAGACGGCTACGCCGCGATTCTGCCGAATTTCGAGCACCGCCCCGAACAGGCGCAAATGGCGTACTGCTGCGCGCAGGCGTTCGCGGGCGACATGCCGATTTTGTTCGAGGCGGGCACGGGCGTCGGCAAAAGTCTGGCGTATCTCGTCCCCGGAATCATCGCGGCGGTGCGCTTCAACAGGCAGCTGATTGTGGCGACTCACACAATCGCGCTTCAACAGCAGATTATTGAAAAGGACCTGCCGCGAATCCGCCTGATGTTCGAAAACTGCGGCGCGCTGGAAGACTGCGCGGGCTTCAAGTCGGCGATTCTGCTCGGCAGGGGCAACTATCTTTGCACGCACAGGCTCAAACGCGCACTCGCCGAAAAGCGCGAGCTGTTCGACACGGAGGAGTCGCTCGAACTTGACAGAATCGCGCAGTGGGCGACGTTCACAAAAACGGGGCTTGTCGACGAGCTTAACCCGCCGCCGAACCCCGAAGTCTGGAACTGGGTCAGCGCGGACTCGTCCTCTTGCACCGCCAAGAACTGCGACGACGGCACCTGCTTCTACCAGAACGCCCGCAGGCAGGTTGCGTCGGCGGACATCGTAATACTCAACCACAGCCTGCTTTTCGCGCTGCTCGCGGCGGGCATGGGCGAGGAGGCCGGCGGGCGCGGCGTGCTATTCCCCAACGACATGCTTGTGCTCGACGAAGCGCACCTTGTGCCGCACGTCGCAAGCGAGGCGTTCGGAACCTCGCTTAGCAACACGGGAATTTTGCGCGAACTGCGCCGAATCTACGACCCCAAAAAGCGGCGCGGGCTAATCACGCGCGACGGCATGGCGGAGCACTACGACAAGCAGGTCGTGATAGACACAATGGCTATGTGCGAGGATTTCTTCGCGCACATAAAAAAGAATTTTCTGATTTCGCGCGAGACCGTGCGCCTCACCGCCCCCAACTGGATTGACGACGAATTTCCGCGCAAGCTCGACGCGCTCGCCGCCCTGCTCGACTCTTTCGCGATGAACGCCAAGACCGACAAGCTCGCCGCCGAAATCCGCGACTACAAGCGTCGGATTGTATCGTTCAAAAACACGCTCGAAAACTGCATTTTCCTCGACGACGCCGAAAGCGCCGTCTACTGGGTCGAGCGAAGCGGCAAAGACGGGCGAGGGGCGCAGCTCAATTCCGCGCCGCTTAAAGTTTCGGGAATTTTGCGTCGCGTGCTTTTTGCGCGGGGAACGTCGGTTGTGATGACGTCGGCGACGCTCGCGGTCGGCGGGAACATGGACGGCTTCGTCGCGAAAGTCGGCGCGGACGACGCCGAGCGTTTTGTGTGCGACTCTCCTTTCGACTACAACGCCCACATGCGGGCGTTCATTGCGACCGACGCCCCCGACGTCGAGCGCGAGACGGGACGGCTCGACTCCGACTACCTCTCGCGCGTCTGCAAAAAGCTTTGCGAGAAAGTCCGCGGCGGCACGCTCATTCTTTTCACAAGCTACGCCGACCTCAACAAGACCGCGAAATTTTTGGAGGAAAACATCGTAGGGCGCAAAATTTTCGTGCAGGGGCGCATGTCGCGCCGCGAGACCGTCAACGCCTTTGCCGAGGCGGGCAACGCAATCCTGCTCGGCACCGACATGTTCTGGACGGGCATCGACCTCCCCGGCGAAAAGCTTTCGCAGGTAATCATCACGCGGCTTCCGTTCGAGAACTTCCAGCACCCGCTTTTACAGGCGCGCATCGACAGGCTGCGGCAGGAGGGCGGCAACCCGTTCATGGAGCTTTCCCTTCCCGCGGCAATCATCAAGTTCAGGCAGGGCGTGGGGCGGCTGATTCGAAGCGCGTCCGACAGGGGCGTAATTGCCGTGCTCGACTCGCGAATCGTGACAAAAGCTTACGGCAAAAATTTTGTAGACGCGATTCCCACAAACAGGGTCGAGCGTTTCGAAGAGGACGACATCGACGGCTTCGTATCCGAGCAAATCGGCGAATTGGGGCTTTCCCCGAAATCGAAATCTTGACGCGCCGCGCAAAGGCGTTAGGCTCTTGCCCATTATGGATAAACTCGAAGAAATCTTCCAAATGCAGTACGAGCTCAACAAGCGCATCGGCGTCGACACCGCCGCGATGTCCGACGAAGAAAAAGTCAAGTGGGTTCTCAATTACAGCCGCGCGCTCGGTCAGGAAAACGCCGAGCTTGTAGACTCCGTTCCGTGGAAATGGTGGGCGAAGTACCAGAAGTTCGACCCCCAAAATGCAAGGGTCGAGGTTGTCGACATGCTCCACTTCCTCGTGTCCCTTGCGCAGGTTCTCGGCATGTCGGCGCAGGACTTCTACGACGTCTACGCCAAGAAAAACCACATCAACCACGACCGCCAAGACTCCGGCTACACCCAGAAAAATAAAGACGACTGCCGCTCCATTTAGGCAGGCTGGAGCCTGCACGCCAACGGAACTTCGTTCCTTACGGTGATAAAACGGCGCGGGTATACCCGCGCCTTTCCCCGTTCAGTCCGTATTGGCTTCGCCAATTACTGGCGTTGGGATTATTCCTTGCAAAGGAAGAAACGGAATAAATAGACGCGCTTTGCGCGGAATGGAAATTATGTTTGATTGACGGCAATTCGTATTCCGTATGCAATATTATCTTAACAAACAGCAAACGCCCGATTCCGCATTAAGGAATCGGGCGTTTTTGTTTTTGGAATCGCGCGGATTCCGAACTAACCCATATAAAAAATCAGGAACGCCGCGTACATGCACGCAAGCGCGAGCATTCCCGACACTATCAAAATGTTTGCGGCTACTTTGCGCCTTTTCTCGAACTCCGCGTAGGCGCGAAAGTCGAGCTTGTCGCCGCCGCTTTTTATGAACGCCTCCATTGCGTCGCCGTCCCTGTTGAACCTCAGAAGCGCGGCGCACAGCCCTATGAAGCACGACACTATCGCGGCGGGCACAAGCACTTCCGCCGAAAAGAACATCGACACTATGTCCGCCAAGTTCGGGATTATGTTTGCGTTCATGGCAACAAAAAAGGGCGGCGGCAGACGCCGACCGCCCGTTGTTTGAGGGTTTTACTTTCTGCGGCGGTACACTGCCAAGCCCATCGCCAACGCGCCAAAGATTGCCGCGTAGGTCGCGGGTTCGGGGATTTGCGAGAACGCGTAGGAGCTGAACCCGTCAACCGTAATGCTCGCGATTTCGTCGGCATAGTCTATTGCGATGTCGAGCTTTGTCCAGACGCCGTCCGCGCCCTTGTGCCACGCGACGAGCTTGCCTGCGTCTTCAATCGCGCCGACGTACGCGCTGAACACTACGGAATACGCGTTGCCGTTGTCGCTCAAATCGACGTCGAACGCGGCGAGGACGTCGCCCTGAATGCCGCCGAGGTCGGAAGAAGCCTTGATTGAGTTTACGGTGAGGGCGGCGTCGCCAAGCCCCGCGACGTCGAAGTCGAGGGAGAGCTTGTCGGAAAGCTTTACGCTCTGGACGTCGTCCGCGCCCGTGCCGACCGTGATTGCCGACGACACAAACGATTCGCTTTTGCCCGCCGTGAACGTATTGCCGTTGAGAATGCCGCCGTAAGCTTTAACCGCGCCGTCGCCCGAATAGTCGGAGAGCGCGAATGTCGTGCCGTCGGCAAGCGAGCCGCGTTTGAGCGAGAGCGTGCCCGAGTTTGCAACGGAGGAGTTTTCCAACGCGCCGTTGCCGAGCGCAACGCCGAGAGTTGCGCCTTTTGCAATGCTTACCGACTTCGCGCCGAGACCGTTGTTTGCGTTCATCACGCCGGCGGAAACGATGAGCGAACCTTTGAAGTCCGCCATAGAGCCGTTGACATTGAGCGAGCCTGCGCCGAGCTTCGAAAGCGTCGCCGATTCTACACCCGCAATTGAATCGCTTGCGCCGCCCGCCGTGCCGATTGTAAGTGTTGCGCCGTTTGCTACATTGAGCGAAACTTTCGCCGAAGCCGTGCTGCCCGCTTCGCCGTTGTCCATGTAGAGGAAGCCGCCGCTATTTGCCGTGTTGCCGGAGAATGTCGCAGACTTTGTGGCGTTGAGCGTAAGCGTTTCGCCGCCTACATAAATTGCGCCTCCCATGCCCGCCGAGTTGTTCGTAAACATCGCGTCGTTGAGGACAACCTCGACGCCCGCGCCCAAAAGGTTGCCGTCCGAATCACGCTTGTTGCGCTTTATAACCGCAAGAGCGCCGCCCTTGCCCATTTCGGTATTGCCCGTATTTTCGACAACATTGCCGTCGAAAAGCGTGTCGGAAATATTTACAGTCTTGGCGACATTGCCCTGGTTTTCGACATAAACCGCGCCGCTTGTAAGCTTTGCGCCGTTCGAGCCAATCGCCCTGTTGCCGATGAACTGTGAACCCTTTACGTCCAAATCCTGTTTATATACAAACAAACCCGACGACTGAACCTGCGTGCCCGAAACGGTGTTGTTTTTGAGCGTCGTGTTTACGATTTCGCCGCTACCCGAACCGTTGTAATAGAGAACGCCCTGAATCTTATCGCCGTCGTTGCGGGTGATTGTGTTGTTCTCGATGGTCGTGCCGTCGAAAGCCATTTTGCCCGCGCCCCAGTGCAGGAATACGCCGTACGAATTGTTGTTGATTGTGTTGCCCGAAAATGTCGAATCCTTGAACGTGATGTCGAGCGGCGCGCTACCGATAACATTGACAAGACAGCTTGTATCTATGTTTTTGCCCTCAAGATTCGTGATAACTTCAAGCGTGCCCTCGCCGCCGAAGCTCATGGGTTCGGTCATATCGAATCTGAGGTTCGAAACGTTCGAGCCGTTCGTAAGAGTTATGCTGTTGATGTTTTTGATTTTTCCGTTGAAGTCGCCGTCCCATTTGTCGCCCGACTCCCAGCCGCCGAAAATCAGCCTGCGCGAACCCGCGACCGTGCCGCCGTCCTGACCCGCGCCGTCCACAGTGCCCGTAAAGTTGCTGTTCGAAACGAAGCGAATCGACGAACCGCCGAGCACCTTTGAATCCGCGCCCCTGCCGCCGCCGTAAATGTCGCCCTTTACGTCCGAATTTCCGTAGATTTCAATCTGCGTGTTGCCCTTCACGGTGTCGTTGATACCGCCGCCGTAAATGTTGCCGTTGACAACGCCGCCTTCTTTTGTGGAAATCATGGAAGAACCCATTGAGCCGCCGTTGCCGCCGCCGTATACGTTCGACACACTGCCGCCCGTTATCTGGACAACGCCCAAACCTTCCACAACGCCGTTTTCCCAGCCGCCCGCGTAGACATCGCCCGCAACGGTCGTGCCGTTGACGTACGTGTAGGTATTGCCTTTTATTCCCTTTTCGGAAATCCAATCGCGCTTCGACGCGCCGCCCGCATAGACGCTGCCGCCGACAGAGCCAGAATTCAGTTGGAATGAAACGTAATCCTCAACGCGCCCGACGGCTTCGCCGCCCGCAAGGACAACCCAACTGCCGATTTGCGCGCCGTTTACAACCGTATTTACGGTTTTTACCGTGCCGATAATGTCTTTCTGCGATTCGTAAAAGCCCGACGACAAATTGCCGCCGTAAACCTTGCCCTTAATGACGGTTCCCTCGCCGAGAGTATTCGAAATCGTCCCCGAAACGCCGCCGAGCTTGCTTGCCTTGCCCGAAGCGTCGTTTGTCCAGTTGCCGCCGACAAAATTTCCGCTTACGGTTGTATTCTTTATATTGTTTACGATGTCGCCGTTGACGTCGCCCGTGCCCGTCTGCCCCGTGGAATCGGAATTGCCGCCGATAAACGTGCCGTATTCTCCGCTCGTGAGCGTGTTATTGATAGACGAACTGTCGCCGCCGTCGGTAGTCCCACCGACGTAATTTTCCGCCATTGCCGCGCCCGCGAAGAGCGCGAATGTTGACAATGCAATCAATGATTTTTTCATAGTTATCACCTTGAACATTATGTTCCAATTTAAAAATTGAATTGCGAAGCATAGTATTCGGAATACTATGACATGGCTCAAGCGCATATTACATTGCGGCGCAACAATTAGCGCAAGCGCAAAATCCATCAATGGACGACGCGGACATGAAGCGAGTCCATTAAGGATTCATCACAACATGTTAACGTTTAAGCACAAGAACTCTCCCAATATAGAAATTATTTGACAACAGTATTCCGAATACTATGTCCACCCAAATTACGGATAAAAAATTTTCCGTCGGACGGGCGGAATTAATTGAAACTCGGCTTGCCGTTTGCGGCAGTGCCAAAACCTGCGCAATCGCGGCGCGGCTTGTTTATGCTTTCGGGAAGAATTTTCTGACGTGCCGCGCCAAGTCGGCCTCAGCATCGAGCGCGGTTTTGCCGTCGAGCCAGTCGCAAAAGTGTTTTGCAAAATACGGGCTTAGCGCGTAGCCTTTCGAGCCGAAGCCGTTGAATGAAAGCAGGCGCGAATCGGCGGGGTGCGCCCCCAAGTGCGGGCGCGTCGTTGCGGTGCACGGCCTAACCCCCGCGCTGTGCGACACTACCTCGAACGCGTATTTTTTGCCGAACATGTTGGGCGCCGCCGCCAGAAGCTCGGCGCGGGCGGCGTCGGTAGGCACGGAATCGAGGCGTTCCCTGTCCCAAGTAGAGCCGATTCGGAAGAGTCCGTCGCCGCATTTCATAATCCAGTTGCCCCTGTGTACGATGTGGGGCGGAACTTCGGCGTCGGAGCGGATTACCAGAATTTCGCCCTTTGCGGGGCGGTAGGGCAGCCACGAAAAATAGGGGTTTTCCCGCGCGCGCCAGCCCTCGCAGAAGACTATTTTCCGCGCGGAAAGCCCGCCGTACGAAAGCGTTTCGCCCGACGTGTCGAGCCTCGCGTAGTCGAAGCCCTCGCGGACGAGAACGCCTCGCGACTCGAAGTACCTTTTGAACGCCTCCATTGCCTGCCGCGTTTCGACCCACGCGGAATGCTCTATGAAAAACGAGCCGTTCGAGTCGTTGAGGGCGTCGAAAAAGCCCGCGGGGCGCGATTCGCCGAGAAATTCGGCGTAGTCGGGAAGTCCGGCGCGTGTTGTCCAAAGCTCGCGCTCTTCGGGCGAGCGGCATAGTTGGAGGATTTTTCTGTCGTGGAAAAACTCCGCCCCCAGCTTGGACTCCAACGCGCGGTAGAATTTTTTTGCGTAGGGGTGCGCCAAGCCGCTCCGCCAGCTTTTGACAAGCCGCTTGCCCGTTATCGGGTTGATGACGCCCGCGGCCACAAGGCAGGCGGCGTCGCGCCACGACTCGTCGAAAATTTTTATCTTCGCGCCGCGTTCGAGAAGCTCGAACGCAAGGCAGGAGCCCGCAATGCCC
>DHMA01000070.1:8594-21031 GCA_002405555.1 Opitutia bacterium UBA4654 | reverse complement strand
CCCGCAATGCCCTGCCCCACTATTATGTAGTCGAGCGCGTCCATCAGAAAAGGTCGCCCTGCCGCGCGATTCCGCCAAGCCCCAGCACGCTCCAAGCCTTGTCGGTGAGCACGCGCCCCTGCGGGGTGCGCTTTATGAAGCCCTCCTGAATGAGGTAGGGCTCGTGGACTTCTTCGAGGGTGTCCGCCTCCTCGTTGACGGCAACTGCCACCGTTCCCAGACCGACGGGCCCGCCGCCGTAGTTTTGCGCCATGACGCGGAGCATGCGCTTGTCCATTTCGTCAAGCCCGTTTTCGTCGATTTCCAAAAGTTCGAGGGCGGAGACCGCGACGTCGCGCGTGATTTTTCCGCCCGCGCGTTCCTCGGCGTAGTCGCGCACAAAGCGGATTAGGTTGTTTGCTATGCGCGGAGTGCCGCGCGAGCGTCGGGCGATTTCGTCCGCGCCGTTTTTGTCTATGCGCACGCCGAGCAGGTCGCACGAGCGCAGGACGATTGAGACCAAATCCGCCCGCGAATAGTAGTCGAGCCGCGTTTGCAGCGTGAAGCGGCTGCGCAGCGGCGACGACAGCATGCCCGTGCGCGTGGTCGCCCCGATTAGCGTAAATTTCGGCACGTTCAGCCGCACGCTCCGCGCGTTCGGCCCCTGGTCAATCATGATGTCGATTCGGAAGTCCTCCATCGCGCTGTAAAGAAATTCCTCCACGGTGCGCGAGATGCGGTGGATTTCGTCGATAAAGAGAATGTCGCCCTCTTGGAGGTTCGTAAGAAGCCCCGCGAGGTCGGACGCCTTTTCGACGACCGGCCCCGAAGTTATGCGAACCTGCGCTCCCATCTCGTTTCCCAAGATGAACGCGAGCGTGGTTTTGCCGAGCCCCGGAGGGCCGTGGAGCAAAATGTGGCTGAGGGTGTCGCCGCGTTTTTTCGCGGCTCCCACCATCACTTTCAGCCGCTCGACCGTCTTGGGCTGCCCCGCGAACGCGTCGAAGCCCGACGGACGCAGGGACGATTCGAAATCGTCCTCCCTGCGTTCGAGCGCGTCTTGAAGATAGTCGCTTCCTTTTTCCATTTTGCCGAAAATTTGCGTTGATGAAATTTGCGTCCACCCTACACTTCTTTCCGATTTTGTGAAGATTAATTTTGTAAGGCTCGAAAATTTCAGGAATGTGGAGTTTGCCGACGTGCGGCTCGACGCGCAAAGCGTGTGGATTCGCGGCAAAAACGCGCAGGGGAAGACCAACCTGTTGGAGTCGCTCGGAATGCTCTGCGCGCTGCGCTCGTTCAGGACATCGGACATGTCGGCAATGGTCGCGTGCGGGAAAGACGAGGCGCGGATTCTCGCGGGGGTTGGGCACGAAAAATTCGGCGAGTGCGAAATCCTGATTTCCGTTTCAGACAAGCGGCGCGTTTCCGTCAACGGCGAAGAGACCAAATTTTCGGACTTCATAGGCAAATTCCCCGCGCTTGCAATGGGCAACGAAGACATCAGGCTTCTGAGAGGCTCGCCCGAAAACCGCAGGAAAGACGCCGACATGTTCGTTTCCTCGCTCGACGCCGAATATTTCGCCGCCCTCAAAACCTACCACGCCGCCCTCGCGCACCGCAACGCGCTTCTGCGCGGCGGCGAAACCGACGAATCCGCCTACCTGCCTTTCGAAATCCAGATGGCGGACGCCGCCGAAAAAATACTCTCGGCGCGGCGCGGAGTTTTGGGAGAGCTCGGCAGACGCGCGACGGAAAAGTACGAAATCCTCGCGCGGGAAAACGGCGAAAGCGCGGAAATAAAAATCAGGCCCAACTGCGACGCCGAATCGCCCGCCGCCCTGCTGAAAATCCTCGCCGAACACAGGGCGAAGGACATCGAACGCCGCGCAACCTCCCACGGGCCGCACCGCGACGACTTCAAAATACTCGTCGGCGGCAGGGACGCGAAAACGTACGCGTCGGAGGGGCAGCAGAGGTCGGCGGTAATCGCGCTGAAACTCGCGCAGTTCGAAATTCTGCGCGACACCCTCGGCGTCCGCCCGACCATTCTTTGCGACGACATTTTGGGAGAGCTTGACGCCTCGCGCCGCTCCGCGTTCTGGTCTTGCGTGGACGCCGACGCGCAGATTGTGGCGACCTCCACAACCGACGCCCCGACCGACGCCGCAAGGGGCGTCTGGAAGACAATCACAGCCCGCGCGGGAACTTTCGAATGAACCCCGTTCTTGCAAAACTTTTCGGCAAACACGCCCGCGGGAACTCAGCAAAAATTCCGTGGGAAACTTTCGTCGACGCCTGCCTCTACGACGCCGAATTCGGCTACTACCGCAAAGACAAACTGCGCGTGGGCGGCGACGGCGCGGACTTCTACACGTCGGCGAGCCTCAAAGAAAGGGTGTTCTCGGAGCTTGTGTTCGAGTCCGCAAAAAGCCTTCTGGCGGAGCGCGGCGCGGACATCGCAAGCTTCGAATTCTACGAAATCGGCGCGGAGCCGAACACGCGCATAATCGAAAACTCGAAAGTCGCGCGGCTCGGCGACCCTATCGAAATTCCGCCGAACGCCGTCGTAATTTCCAACGAGCTTCTCGACGCCCGCCCGTTCTCGCGCTTCCGCTTCGGCGGCGGAAAGTGGCGCAAGGGCTTTGTAAAAATCGAAAAGTCGGGCGGCGGATTCGGCGTCTGCGAAATTTTCGGCGAAGCGGACGCCGCCGAAACCGCAATGCTCGAAAAATATTTTCCCCGCGCGAAAGTGGAGGGATTCAGGATAGACGCTTCGTTCGACGCCCTCGAACTCTTCGAAAAAATCTGCGCCCAAACGCGGCGCGGCGCGATAATTTTTGCCGACTATTTCAGAACCGCCGCCGAGCTTTCCGAACTGCCATTCGGCACGGCTCGCGGATACTTCAAGCACGCGGATTTCGCCGACATCGCGCGGAACGCGGGCGACGCCGACATCACGTTTTCGCCGTGCTCCGACATGCTCGCAGACATCGCGGGCAAATGCGGGTTTTGCGGAATTTCGACGGAAACGCAGGAGTCGTTTTTCATGCGGCGCGCGCGGGGGAAAATCCGCGAGATTGCCGAATCGCCCGACCCGCTCGACTTCCGCAAGCGCGAGCTTGCGCAGCTGCTAAGCCCAGTCCACATGGGCGCGGCGTTCAGAGTGTTCTCGGCGGTAAAACTGTAAGCGTTCGGCGGCGCGACGGCGCGGCGGGCTTCGGCTGCAATCGGCAAATTCCTCGCGGAAAACCGCGCGGCTATTCAGAGACTCTCGCCAGCAGCCACTCTGCGGCGGACATTTTCGACGGAGCGCGGAGCACCGATTTCAGCGTGTCCGCGTAGGCAAGAAATTCCGCGCGCGCCGATTCGCCGAGACAGCCGCGCATGTATTCGGCAAGCGGCTTCGGGGAGGCGTCGAACTGTATGAACTCGCGCCACGCGGGTCTGTCGAGAATGATATTTGCTATGCTTAAATATTTAATATTGACAAGCGCGCGCCCCACTATGTACGTCAGCGGATTCGCCCTGTAAACAATCGCACCGGGAATGCCCTCCAAAGAGCACGAAAGCGACATCGTGCCCGAACTTGTCATCATAGCCTTTGCGGAGACAACCTCCGACTCGTTGGCAATAAGGCGCACGCGCGGGGCGACGTCGGGATTGCGCGAAAGCGTGTCTTCGAGAATTTTGCGGATTGCCTCCGTCGGGTACATCGCCACTGCGCGTTCTTCGGGGAGCATTCGCAACGCGCCGACCATCGTCGGGAAAATGCGCGAAACCGCAATGCCCCTGCTGCCCGCAAGCAACAAAATTTCGCCGTTTGCGTCGTAGCGCACGGGCGGTTTGTATTCGGGCGAAAGAAAGGGGTGGCCGACAAACGAAGTTTCGAGGGTCGTGTCGGCATAGCATTTTGTTTCGAACGGAAAAATCACCGCGAGCGAGTCGAGCACTTCCGCCATTTTGAAACGCCGCCCCGCCTTCCACGCCCAGATTTGGGGGCTGATGTAGTAGAGCATGCGCGTTCCGCCGCCGCCCTTGACGCTCACGCCGCGCTCTTTGAGCATTTTTGCGATGTGCAGGTTGAAGCCGGGGTAGTCCACAAAGCACACGGCTTTGGGTCTGTATTTTACAATCCAGTCCACGACGGCTTCGGAAAGTTTTTTGAAAAACCCGTAGTTTTTGAGAACCTCGAACAGCCCGACGACCGAAAAGCTTGTCATGTCGAAGAGCAGTTGCGCCCCCGCGCGGGCGAGGCACGCGCCGCCGAACGCGCAAACTTTAAGGTCGGGATTTTCCGCGCGGGCGGCGGAGACCATGCGCTCCGCCTGTTCGTCGCCCGAATGCTCGCCCGCAATGACAAGCACGTCGCACGCACCCTGCGCGGGCGCGGCAAACGAAAACGTCCTTGTGGCGAGAACGTCGGACATTATACGGCGTTTTCCTCCGCCATCTGGGCGCGGATTTGGCGCGTGATTTCGAGCGCGACTTCGAGCGCGCTAAGCCCCAGCTTTGCGTCCACTTTCGGGCTTTTCTTGTTGACCACGCAGTCGGCAAAGCTTGCAAGCTCGGTTTTGAGCGGCTCGTGCTTTTCAATCGGCACTTCTTCGGGAATGATTTCCGTTGCGTCCTTGATTCTGATTACATGCCCCTTCTGGTTCATGTAGTCGAGCGACATGTACGTTCCCTTTTGGAAAATCCTGATTTCGCGCAGTTTTTTGAGGCTTACGCGGCTGACGTTGAGGTTCGCCACGCACTTGTTTTCGAACTGAATGCGGGCGTTTGCGATATCCTCGCTCTTGCTCAGAACGTTGACGCCCACCGCCTCGATTTTCGAAACGTGCGAGTTTGCGAGTTTGAGGACGACGCCGATGTCGTGAATCATCAGGTCGAGCACGACGCCGACTTCCGTTCCGCGCGGGTTGAACGGCGCAAGCCTGTCGGCGGTGATGAAGCGCGGGTTGTCCACGCGCGATTCCATGAACTCCATGACGGGGTTGAAGTGCTCGATGTGCCCCACCTGCACCACGAGGTTTTTCTCACGCGCTTTTTTGACGATGAGCTCGGCGTCTTCAACCGACGTGCAAATGGGTTTTTCTATGAGGAGGTCGCAGCCCTGTTCGAGGAGCGGAAGCGCGACTTCCGTGTGGCGGTCGGTGGGGACTACCACGCTTACCGCATCGCACGCCGCGCCAAGCTCGGCGATTGAATCGAACACTTTGCAGCCCTCGTATTTCGAGGCAATCTCGATTGCGCGTTCGCGGTTGTTGTCGTAAATGCCGACAAGCTCCGTGGATTCAAGCTCCGCATAGATGCGGGCGTGGTGTTGACCGAGGTATCCGACGCCTACGACGCCGCAACGCAGTTTTCCGTCATTATTCATATGCCCGAAATTTACGCCGCCCGCCCGCGCTTGACAAGCAAATATCAAAGCGAATCCCGCATATCTTCGAGAACCGCCTTTTCGCTTTTGAGGATTTTCACGGGGTTGACTTTCACGCCCACTTCGGGGTCGGACAGTTTGCCGTCGAGCCGCACCTCCACGGTGTTTGCAATCGGGTTGAGAATGGCGGCGACGCTCGAAACAATCGGCGTGGTGAGCCCGCCGAACGGGCGTATTGCAAGCGAGGCGTCGAGGTCGTCGCGCACGAAGTCGTACGCCGCAGCCCCTTTGATTTGCATGACAGGCCCGCCCATTTCGAGCTTCGAAAACTTCACCGCCCCGCCCGAAATTTCGAAGGGGCTTAGCGCGTAGGTTATGTCGAACGCCCCGAACGGAAGCCGCATCGCAGAGAGAGCGCGAGAAAGCGCGCCGAAGAGGTTGAGCCTTATTAGGTCGGCGTTTTCGACGCTCGCGTAGCCGCTTCCGACGGCGTCCTCGAAATGCGCGACGTCGCCTTTCAGCGCAATGGACATAGACACCGCGCCGTTTTCGCCGCCGTCGACGATTGACTTCTTTTTTTGCGGCGGCGCGTCTTTTGCGGATTTCTCCCGCGCGTTTTTTTCGTCCGCGCTTCCGCCGTCCGAGCCGAGCGAATAGAGGAAATCCGTAAACGCCGCCTGATTCATTTTGTCGGCGCGGAAGCTGCCGTCGAACTCCATCGACTTCTCCGTTTTGCGGAGCGCGACGGAGCCTTCCGTCTTCCCGCCGCAGAACTCGAACGACGCGTTTTCGATAAGCGTGTCGATTTTGTCGCTTCGGGCGGTAAACTTCGCCCCGACGAGAGTCGCGACGTTTTCCACGATGGTCTCTCCCGCGACCTCCGCCTGAGCGTTGAAGATGTCGGAAAGTTTTTTCGGGTTGTTTTCGGGGTTGCGCAGAAGCGCGGAAAATTTCAGCTTGGGCGGAGATTTGAATTGGACGACGTCGAAGACTTCGCGCACGTCGTCGCCGCCGAGCGCGACAAGTTCCGACGGCGACAGCTCCGAATCGAACGCAATCCGCTGTTCGTCGAACGACGTTATTCCGTCTTTGAAATAGAGCCACTCTATCGTGCCGTTCGCCCGACGCCCGCCCGCGTCGATGTCCACGTTGTAGAGCGAAATGCGTTCGGGCGCGACAAGCACGTTCAGCGAAAACGACGAAAATTCCGCCCCCGAATACTCCGCGTCCGCGCCCGACGCCCGCGCGTAGCACCACATGTATTCGGGCTTCCCCCATGTGCCCTCGACCGACACGTCCGCGCTCGGAAAATTGCCGACGCCGTTGAATTTAAAATCCTTCATCACGCGCGTCCACCAGTCCTCCATGAAATGCGCAATCGCCATGGGCCTTATGTTTCCGAATACGCGCACGCGGTACTGCAACGTGTCGAAATTCTGAATGAACTCTCCGCCCACGCTCCAGCCCTCGCGCGTCGAAACCGAAAGGTTCTCCGCCCGCATTACCCCGCCCGAATACGAAACGTCGCCCGAAAGCGCGGAGACGGGAATATTCATCACAAGGCAGTTGTCGGCGCGGACGCGCATGCGCACGTCGGCGTCGCCCGATTCCGCCGAAACCCAGCCGCCGCCCGAAAGCGAAATGCCGTTGGGGAAGTCGAGCTGTTTCAGCTCGGGAATGTCGGCAAGCTCGCGGCGGGCGAGCAGCGGGCGCGGGTCGAAAACGCCGTCGAAGCCGAAGCGCACGCGGCCGTTTTCCGAAACCGAAAATTCGCCGCCGAACCTGCGCGCGCCCATGCTTGCGAAAACCCGCCAGTCGTCCCGCCAGTTTGCGGTGTCGAGGGAGCTTTTCGAAACCGCTACGTTCCCGATGTCGGTGCCGTCGTACGAAATTTTCTTTGCGGCAATCCCGACGTTTTCAAGCCCGACATAGCCGCCGTCGAAAACAACCCCCGCGCGGGCGGATACGTTTTCGAACGACGGAAAATTCTTCCGCGAAAAATTCTCCGCCGACGCCGAAACCGAAAGCGAGTCCGTCCCGCGCGTTCCGTCGTACGAGAGCATTACGCGGAAATTCCTCGCGTCGGCGTCCGCGCCGAGCAGGTCGAAAGTAGCCCCGCCCGCCACGAGCGCGGCCTCAGCCGAGCACGCGCCGCCTGCGTAGAAGACGAACTCGGCGTTCAGCGCGGGCGCGGAAAACATGTCGGCGTATTTTTTGAATTCGGGGAACTTCGACATTGCGGCGTCGAAGCGTCGCGCGGGCGGCACGGATTGCCCCGCGTCCGCAGAGTCCGCGTCCGACTTCGCGAGAAGTCCGCCGAACGCCGAAGACGGGTCGAAATTCTCGTTCACAAAGCCCGAAAGGCTAACCGACACCCCCGCGGAGGAAAAGCGGCACGCGTTTATTTTCCACCATTCGCCGCGCTTGGAGGCGTCGAAGTAGAGCGATTTAAGCGCGGGGTTTTTGTCTACGTCGGCATAGGTCGCCCCAACCCGCCCGTCGATAATCCGCAGCGATTCGGGCACAAACTCGCCGCGCAGCAGCGGCGCAAGACCGAGCGTTGCGCACACTTTCCGCGCCTTGAAAAAATCCTCAGGCGTGCCGTTGAAACGCGCCGCGACAGAATCGGCCTCAATGTTCCCCCTGAAATCAACCCTCAGCGCGGAAATCTCCAAGTCAAGCCCCGCCTTTTCCGCCGCATCTTCGATTTGCTCGCGGACGAATTCGGGCAGGCTTATGCGGAAGTCGAAATAGACCGCCGCCGCGAACGCGCATTGAAACGCAAGCAGCGCGTACAGAAACGCGTTCAGTCCGTAGAGAGCGCGCCAAAACGAGTTCAGAAGAAACGTCGAGACGCGCAGGCCTGTCTTGGTTCGAGCCACAATGCTATTTTTTGGGCGGAGCTACGGGAGCGGGCTTGCGCAACTCCTCCGAAACGACCGAGCCGCGCGTAAATTCGAAAAGCGCGTCGACGAAATCAGCCGTCGGCACGAACACCGAATCGCCGTACAGCCCGTACTGCGTAAGGCCTCCGAGGCGTTTCGTGAACTTCCAGCCGCGCGTTTCGGCGACGTTCGCGCCCGTGCCGCGCACTTCGAATTCCGCCGAAAGCGCGTACTCCCACGGGACGGTTTTCCCGTCGACGGAAACGCCGTTTGCGTCGAACGCGCAGTCGGCATAGTTTTTAACGGCAAAAAGCTTTACGGAATTTACGATTTTTTCCGCCGCGGCGCGCGCGCGGGCGTCGAGCTTCGAGACCGCCTCCGAAAAATCGCCGTTTTTTGCGTTCAGCGCGAACAGCTCCGCGCCGCCTTTTGAAATTTTCACGGAGGTCAAGACCGCCTTTTCGGGCAGCATTTCGACGATTTTCGAGCGGTAGCGCAGGAAGTCCGTATCGGCGAGGTTTACGATGTCGCGGTCTATGCCGAAAACCGCGTCGGAGTCGGGCGTTTTTGCGTAGGCAAGCCCCGCGCCCGAAGCGTCGAAACCGCCGCCCACGACAAGCCCCGCCGTCGAGCCGTCCGACATCGAGACCGTAATTTTAAGCGATTCGGGCGTTATGCCGAAACGCGCCAGATTTTCGCCGGGGGCGTCGCTCACAAAACTGCGGATTCGCATTTTTGAAAGGTTCAAAAGCAATGCGCTGAGAGCCGCGGAGTCCGCCCGCGCGGTCGCCGACGCGCCGTCGCGGAGTTCGCCCGCGACGTCCCAGACGCCGTTTTTGAGCTTTGCAAAACGCAGTGTTTTGCCGTTTTTGGAAATGTCCAAACCCGAAACTTTTTCAATGTCGAAGCGCACGGGAGTTTTGTCGCGAAGCGTGGTCTGCAAGTCGGCGAGGTTCTTGAACGCGGCGGCGTCGAGCGTGAAAATCGTCGGGTTGTCTTCGAGACGCGCGTAGATTTGCGAGCCGTCTTTCGTCTTGCCGCCGAGCAGCAGCACCTGACGCCTGTTCGTGCCTTCAAGCGTAATTGTGGTGGGCAGCGCCGACACTTCGAAGCCCGCCTCGGCGGGGCTTTCGTTCGAAAAGCTCTTTGCGGGCAGCTGGCAGATTTCGCCCAAAAACGCCTCCACTTCGTTGCCGTCGGCGGCGGCGACAATCGGGGTTTCGAACTTCCATTTTCCGCCGTCGCGCACAAGCCCGATTCTGCGGAAATTGCCCTTCATCGAACCCGCCGACTCCGCGGATGGCAGGCGTATCGAAAACGCGGAGACCTCGAAGCGCGGAATGTCGAAGACGTTCTGGTTGCGCAGACGCTCGGTGTCCACGACAAGGCTTTCGACAAACTCCCTGTCGACCACGATTATCCTGTCGCCGTTTTGGTCGAGCATATAGATTCTGTCGCCCACGGGCGCGCTTTTGCCGATTTTGAGCGTGTACATTTTTTTGCCGTTGCCGTAGCGGAACGTGTAGGCGGGGTCGTCCAAGCCGTACTCGGCAAGCCCGTGCCCGTGCTTGGAAACTTCGGAAAGCGAGAAGCTCGCCTCCCTGTCGAGAAATTCAATCTGGTTTCTGATTCGGTTGACGGCAAAGAGGTTCGCGGGCCAGTCGATGGGCGAAGTTATGCGCCACTTGTTGTTTTCGAATTTGAGAACTCGCGGCTTGTCTATGCCCCTGCCCGAAATTTCGAGAACGGTAAAGGGCACGGTGTCGGCGGCGGGCGCGGCTGCCGACGGGGCGCGTTCGAGCGACCACAGGGCGAAGAACAGCGCGGCGTTCGCCAAGATGAGAAAAATAGTGAGTCTGAATCGCATATAAACCTTTCTATCGGCGTCGCGCCGCAAAAACCACCATGCAAAGCAGCAAAATCGCCGCGGGAATCGAGAGGAATCTCCACGCCAGCGCAAACGCGTCCGACTGCGAAAGCGTCAGCGAAAACGTTTTCAGCGGGCGCGGCGGAATGTTGAGCCTGTTGTTTTCCTCGAACATCCAGTCCACGACGTTCAGCGCAAGCTTCGAGTTTCCGAGCCTGTTGAACCATTTGTTGGCGACAAAATTTTCGTCGCCGAAAACCGCGAGCTTCCCGCCGGGGATATTCAGCCCAAGCTCGCCGCCCGCCGTGCGGGTTGCGACCATCGCGAGCGGAAAAGGCCCTGCCAAGTCGGAGGCTTCGTCGTATTTCTGCATGCCGCCGCGGGCGTACGATTTCTCGCCCCAGCTTGTCGGACCGCCGAGAACTATCGGCGAAATTTTCAGGGTTTCGTCAATGGGCGAGCCCAAGTCGGGGCGCACGGGGCGCGTCGAGCCGAACTGCACGGGCGTGCCAGAATCTATCAAATACTTCACAATCGGGTGCGGATTTTTCGGGAACGACCTCGCGATGAGGTCGCCCGACGCGCTTTCGTAGTCGCCGCCCGAATCGAGCACAAGCATGTCGTCGCTCATGATTCCCCACTCGTAGAGAATGTCCTCCAAGCCGAGAAGCGAGCCCATTTCCAGAAAGAAAATGCCGCGGCCGTTCGACTTCAAAAGGTACTTTCTGAGCGCGTCGATTTCCCTCGGCAGGAAGGTCGATTTCGCGCCCGCCACAACAACCATGTCGGCGTCGTCGGGAACTTCCTTGGTCTCGCTCAAATCAAGCTCCTCGACCTTGTAGTTGCGGGCGGCAAGCGCCGACGCGTACTCCGAAAGCCCCCTTGCGCCGTTCGCGCTCTTGACGCTCATTTCGCCGTGCCCTTTGAGGAAATATATCTTTGTGTCGCGCCCCGCCGACACGTTGAGAATCGCCGAGCTAATCAGGCTTTCGCCCTTGAAATCCCTGCGCGCGCCGTCCTCGACTCCGTAGAATTCGAGAATCGGAATGCGCTTGAACTTGTTGCCCGACGCCACAATCACGCACTCCTCCAAATCGTTGCCGAAACGCGCGGCAAGCTCTTCGGCGCGTTTGTTTTCTATGTGGGCGTTGACAAATTTTGCGCTGACGGGCGCGGTCTTGTTGGAGGCGTATTCGTACTGGCGGAAGAGCGTGTTGAAGTCGCGGACAATAGCCGCGCTTTCGTTGTCGCTGCGCCCCATTGACACCACCGCGTAAATCTCGACGGGCTTGCGCAGGTTCTTGACGTACGCCACGCTTTCGGGCGACAGCGAATTGCGCCTGTTTTCGGACATGTCGAAACGCTGGTAGTGGCGCGACGCCGCAAAATTCAGCCCCGCATACAGCGCGATTCCCAGCAGAATCTGAATCCACAGGTTGAAGCGGCGCACGCGCGTGGTGGTTTTAAAATCCTCGAATTTCCCGTTCATGTGTTTTTAGACTCCGTTATGAGCGACGTTATCGCCAGAAGCACCGCCGCCGTGCTTATGTAGAAGAAGAACGGGCGCGTGTCCAAAACCGACGAGATGAAGTCGTCGAAATGCCTGAATGTCCTGAAATATTCGCCCGTTTCGGAAAGCCATGCCGCGCTTTCGGGCATGGGGAATTTCGAGACAATTCCGCCCCCAATTATGATGAGGAACAGCATGCAAAAAGACAGCATTCCCGCAACGAGCGTCGTGCGCGTGAGCGAGCTTGCGAAAAGCCCCACCGCGACGTACATCGCCCCGCCCACCGCAATGAACAGGTAGCCCGTCGAAATCTGCGCGATGTCGAAAAAGCGCGGGTCGGCGGCAATCTGGGGCAGGTAGAAGCGCGAAATTAGCGGGTACGCGAGCGTAGACGCCCACAAAAGCAAATAGAAAAAGTAGCATGCGATGAATTTTGCCGACACAATCTGGAACGCGGTTATAGGAGTCGTCATCAACGCTTCGAGCGTGCCCGCGCGGCGTTCGTCGGCAAGGGTGCGCATTGTAAGCAGCGGCACCATGAAAAGCACCGGCACCCAGAACACCGAAAGAAAGTTCGCTATCGGCGAATTTTCGCTGGCGACGCGCCCCGCGTCCACAAGCGCAAGCAAGTACATCAACGCCATGAACGCCGAAAACAGGAACGCCGCAATGTATGTCGACGGCGATATGAACAGCTGCCAAATCTGCTGGCGGACGAGAATTCCGAATCTCCTCATTGTCTCTCCTTGTCTATTTCCTCGACCATTTTCGACGTTTCGGGAAGGTCGCGCAGCTGTTCCCAGCTGCGGCGGG
>DHMA01000070.1:2234-8548 GCA_002405555.1 Opitutia bacterium UBA4654 | reverse complement strand
GGGTAGCCGCCATGAAAATCTCCTCCAACGAGGGTTTGCGGTACGCCACAAGGCGCGTTGCAAGCGCGGCGTCCTTCGACAGCTCGCCGATTATCGCCGCGCCGTAGTTCGAGTTTTGCGGCGCGCGCAGAACGTAGTCGTAATATCCGAGCGCGTCCGCCTCCGAAGCCGACTCAATCGAAAGGTCGAGCTGCATGCGCTTCAAAATGTCGGCGAAGCGTTCGGGCGACGCCTTCAAGCCCACTTCGTACCTGTCGAACGGAATGAAATCTTTGCGCAGGCTTGCGGGCGAGCCGCTCGCCACGACCGTCCCCTGGTTTATGATGATCACGCGGTCGCACACAAGCTCGATTTCGGGCAGAATGTGGCTGCTGATTACAACGCTCATCTTGCCGCGCAACGAGCAGATGAGTTCGCGGATTGCGAGAATTTGGTGGGGGTCGAGCCCGATTGTCGGCTCGTCCAGAATAATCACGTCGGGGCGCGAAAGTATTGCGTCGGCAATTCCCACCCTCTGGCGGAAGCCCTTCGACAGATTCCCGATTATCTTTTTCGCCGCCGAGCGTTTCAGCTGGCAGATTTCCATCGCCTCGTCAACCCGCTTCGAAATCTCCGCTTCGGGAACGTCCTTGATTCCCGCGCGGAAGCGCAGGTATTCGCCCACGCGCAGGTCTTCGGGCAGGGGGTTGTTTTCGGGCATGAAAGCTATGTGGCGGCGCGCCGAATCGGGACGGTTCGCCACGCTTATTCCGCAGATGTGCACGCTCCCCGACGTCGCGGGCATGAGGCCCGCGATTATGCGCATTGTCGTGCTCTTACCCGCCCCGTTCGGACCGAGAAAGCCGACGACTTCGCCCTTGCCTATGCGGAACGACACGTTTTCGACCGCCTTCACCTGTCCGTAGCACTTGGTGAGCCGCCGCACGATTACTGAATTGGGTATGTCGGGGTTGTCTTCCATTGAATAAACGGCAAAATCTTTCCGACGCTCCCGCGCGAAAAGACTTTTTTACTTTGAAATTGGGGATAAAACCGCCGCGCCTCCCCCCGAATATGCGGCGGTCGAAAAAGTCCGCAACTATTTGGACACTTTTTCCTTGATGAAGTTCTTGATGTCTCCGAGCGTGCGGAGTTTCTGAACTTCGTCTTCGGCGATTGTCGTGCCGATTGCGTCTTCCACCGCGAACACGATTTCCACCATCGTGAGCGAGTCGAGACCGAGGTCGTCGATAATCACGAGCGAATCGGGCGGATTTTTCAGGGCGTCGCGCTTGTCGGGCTCTACAAAACGTTCGATAATGCCGATTACGACATCGCCGACGAGTTCGGGATTGCCCGTTTTTCTAAATTCCACCGCCTTTTCGATTGTCGCGGGGGAGCAGCGTTTAAGCGAGTCGCGGAGAGCCGCTTCGTCTTCCTGTGTAAATTGAGAATTCATGTATATATATCAACACATTGCCGCCCCGATTTCAACACATAATTTCGCCCCTCCCCCGATAGCCCAAATTCTTTCTTTCAAAATTGCGCAAATTTGCCATAGTGGGCGGAAATTATGAACTGCCTGATTTTCCAAACCCCGCCCCCGTTCAAGCTTGCGCCCGACAGCCCCAAGCTCGAACACATCGAAAAAGTCCTCAAAGCCGCCGACGGCGGCACGGTCTTTGCGGGTCAGGCAAACGGCGGGCTTTTTGTCTGCCGATTCGAAAAGCTCGCCGGCGGCGGCGCGGTTCTCGCCCCACTCTCCGACGCCCCGAACCCCGCGCCCCTCGCGGCGTCCGTCGCGGTCGCATTCGCCCGCCCGCAGATTGCCCAGCGCATGCTCTTTGAAGCCGCGTGTTTCGGCGTCGAAAACCTGATATTCTACGCCGCGTCGAAGGGCGAAGCGGACTACGCAAAAAGCGGTCTCTACGCGCGGGGCGAATACGCCAAATGGCTCGAAAAAGGCGCGGAGCAGGCGTGCGCGACTTCCATTCCCTCGTTCTCCACCGCATCGAGCCTCGCCGAAGCCGTCGAAATGCTCGCCTCTCTTTCCCCGCGCGATTCCCTGAAAATCGCTCCCGACCTCTACGAGGCAACCGCCGCGCTCCACGACGTTTTGGAGAAATCCCCCAACCTCCACGTAAATGCCATTCTCGGCAGTGAGCGCGGCTTCTCCAACCCCGACCGCGACCTCCTCCGCCTAAACAACTACACCCTCGTCTCCCTCGGCAACCGCGTCCTCCGCACAGACACCGCCCTAATCACCACCCTCGGCTTGGCAGGCTGCAGCCTGCACGGCGCAGATGGGGGCTAGCCCCCATGAGGCGGATTTTGCTTTGCAAAATTTCTCCGCCTCCGCCCCCAACGCAAGCCGCGGGCGCGAGCCGCGCCAGTCGTCGGAGCTTCGCTCCTTACGGTGATTATGCGCGGCAAGTATACTTGCCGCTTTCCCCGTTTAGTTCGTATTGCCTACGGCAATTACTGGCGTTGGGATTATTTTATGTCGGGAAGAAACAAATTAAAATAGTCGCGCTTTGCGCGGGCGCAAGGGGTATGCCCCCCTGTTTTGTAATTATGCGCGGCATGTAATTAAAAATAGTCGCGCTACAAACAAAAATTTTAAAAGACGCAGAGCAAAAAACCGACGTATGCGCATGCAAGAATGAGCATGCCCGAAAATATGAAAAAGTTTGCGCGTCTTTTGCGCGTTTTCTCGAATGCGGCGTAGGCGCGGAAATCGAGTTTGTCGCCGCCGCTTTTTATGAACGCCTCCATCGCGTCGCCACCCCGATTATATCGCAGCCACATCGAGCACAATGCAAGAAAACACGAAACTATTGCGGCTGGCACAATCACTTCCGCCGAAAACAGAAGCGTCAACGCGTCCAAGAAGCTCGGAAATATATTTGCGTTCATTGCAAAAAAAGAAAGGAGCGGCGGCAAATCGCCGACCGCCCCGTTGATTGAATTTCGCCTATTTTCTGCGGCGGCACACTGCGCCCGCCAACGCCAATGCCCCGAAAACCGCCGCGTATGTCGCGGGTTCGGGAATTTGTCCGCCGATGTGGATTACGTTTCCGCCCGCTTCGTCGAAGTCCGCCGCGTATTCGTTGCCGTTTGCGTCCACAACCGTGAATTCTTTGCCGCTTTCGAGCGCGGCGGCAACAACGCCCGCGTTTTCGCCGAAGATGTCGGCAAGGTTGACGTTTTCTTCGCTGCCCGCCGAAAGGTCTTTCGAGAACGATATTTGGAGCTTTTCGAACGTGATTGAGCTTGCGTCAACCGTTGCGTCGGAAGCCACGGAAAGGGTTTTGTCCGTTTTAAGATAGCCGCCGACATCGAGCGAGCAGCCGCTACCCACGATTATGTCGCTTCCCGTGATAATGCCCGAATTCGACGTCAGCGACGACCCGCTTTCAAGCGTGATGTTCGCCCCGCCGTTTGAGCCGTAGCTCGGCGCGCCCGTAATATCCACAGACGAGCCGTTTTTGAGTGTAATATTAAACAGTCCGTCCTCGTAATGCGTTGTGCCCGCGTAGCCCGACCACTCGCCCGTGGTGATTTTTGTGCCGTCGAGAACAAGGCTGCCGCTGTTCTTTGCCCTAATAGTAAACGATTTCGTGTTTATAGTGCAGTTTTTAAGAACCGTGCTGCTGGCGTCGTCCATGAATGTAATTTGGTCGAGATTGAAGGTAGTGTCTTCGGCGTAAAGCGCGGAGTTTTTCCTGACCGATACAGTGCCGCCGTTGACGGTATTTCCGCCCCTGAACGTAATCGAATTATTTTCGTAAATCATCAAATACGAACTTGCCGTAATCGATACGCCCTTGTCTACAACCACATTTACACCACTCTTACCCGTCCCAATCTTCACCCATGAATCCGAGACATCGGAGCTAATTACTTCGCCGTCGGTGAGGAAATCCCGCCCGAAAACGAAAGTTGAACCAAGCAATAAAGCCATCAATACTATCTTAGTTTTCATAAACATACCTGTTTTATATTTAGAAAGTACGCGAACATAGTATTGAGAATACTATGCCAATCACAAAATCACAACCGCTTGGCATTTAACACATTAAAAAATATACCCCGTCGCGTCCCGCTCAACCCCGTCCGACTCCGACACCCCCAAGCACCCCCGCAACAAACTATTATTCAACCCATTCGAAACTTTTTTCGAAATTTAATTTGACAACAGTATTCTCAATACTATGGCAGGCTGCAGCCTGCACGGCGTCGGAACTTCGTTCCTTTTTGTGATTATGCGGCGCGGCTATAACCGCGCCTTTTCTGTATAAGTCCGTATTGCCTGCGGCAATTACTTTGGTTGGGATATGCGGTTATTTGAAAAGAAACTTACTTAAATAGACGCGCTACGCGCGGATAAAAGAAAAAGCGGAAATCCGCAATCATGGATTCTCCGCTTACAAATCAACTAAACTTTTATCCCAGCGCATTTTAAAAATCTTCGCGCCGTGCGCTGTAATTTTAGGGGCGTCAAAGTGCCCCTATAAGAGTGGCTTTCCTGTATGCGCAGGGCGCGTGGCGTACGCGGTTATCCGCAAACACAAGTCGGCTCGCCAACCCAACAACTCCACTTTTATCCCAACGCATTTTAAAATCTTCCGCGCCGTGCGCTCACTATTTAGGCGCGTTAGAGTGCCGTTCAGGCGGCGGCTTTCACGCGCTTGCGGGGTGCGTGGCGTACTTGACGTACGCGAGCAGTCCGCAAGCGCGGGGAAACGCCGCATCAACGGTGCTATGACGCGCTGATAGAGGAGGCGATTTCATCACTTAGCGCATGAGTGAAGTATTGCATTACTACCGCGTGCGACAGCCTGCCCCAGTGTTCGTCGTCGGAGCACGCAAGCGCGTATTTGTGCACAACTTCGTCCGCAGGCCTGCGGAATATCACCGTATTAGAATACGGATTCCTCCACGCCTTTACGCCGCGTTTAAGCAGGGCGCGGTAGAAATATTCGGCGTTTTCGAGGACGGCGTTCGCCTGTTTGCGCATGCCCTCCCTGCCCGCGACGGATATGCGCCAGTAGAGTTTGAGGGCGTCGAAACCGCTTCTGGAACACGAAATTGTGGGAATCACCCCGTTGAGGTAGGGAACGGGGTTGTTTTGCACGTGAGACAAAATCTCCTTGCGGCAGACGAAAATTCCCGCGGGTTCGTTCAGCCCGTAGAACTTGTGTCCAGAAACGGCGATTGAGTCGAAGCCCATTACGCTTGCGTCGAGGATTTCGCGGGCTTTGGGGTCGTCGAGGAAAGGCAGATAGCCGCCGAAGAGCGCGGCGTCGAGGTGCTTGTAGACGAAGGGCGGATTGACTTTTTTGACGACTTCGTCGATTGCGCGCTGGTCGTCGATAGCCCCCTTGAATGTGCCGCCGATTGCGATTGCGATGAGCGCGGGGCGGTCGGGCGCAAGCTTTTTTTCGAGGTCGGAGACGTCCATTTCGCCCGATTCGCGGGCGCGGATTGTGCGCGTTTCTATGTCGAGAATGTCGCCGAGTTTCTTGACCGAATAGTGCGCCTCGTCCGAAACGTAGAGGACGGGCGGAATGTCCGACTTCGCCGCGAGCGCGGTTCTGCCGAAGTAGACGCCGTGCATGTTGCCGTCGGTGCCGCCGTTTGAAATCACGCCCCAGTGGTCGCCGCCGAAGCCGAAGGAGTCGGCTACAAAGTCGATGCACGCGCGTTCGAACTCGTCGGTGTGGAGCATGTCCCACTGCGTTTTGTAGGGGTCGCCGACGTTGATGAGGGTGAGGTCGCACAGCCCCGTATCGACGAGCCACTGGTAGAAGCCCGCGAGGCTCGTTTCCTGATCGAACGGATAGCCAAGCTGCTCGAACTTGCGCGCGCGCAGGTTTGCGGCGAGCCTATCGAGTTTCTTCATCGCTTCGGCATTCGGTTTTTTGAATCTTTCCATGGACATATCGCGCCGATTTTCCGCGGCGGCGCGGGAGAGTCAAGCAATAACGGACGGCGGCGGGAAACCCGAAAATTGCTTTGCGTTTCGGGCGGAATTTTGAAACACTCCCGACGCATGAGGACATTGTTTACGGCGGTCATGCTTGCGGTCGCGGCGGCGCAGGCGTTCGGGGTTTCGGCGGAAAAAATCGCCGACGCCGAACGCGTGATGTGGTCGCGCTTCTTCGTTCCCAAAACAAAACTTTTCTACGAGTGCCTAAGCTCGTTCGACGAAAAAACCTGCCAGAGCCACCTGCCGACGGCGGAGGAGGTCGGGCGGCAGTACCCCAATCCCTGCGGATACGCCACGGGAATGGAAGACTGCGCGATTCTCGGCGGGACGGTTCTAGCCGCGC
>DHMA01000070.1:0-2160 GCA_002405555.1 Opitutia bacterium UBA4654 | reverse complement strand
CCGACAAATACGAAATGTCGCCCGACCCGCAAACCGCCGCGCGCGCAAAGCTCGTCGCCGAGGGGCTTGAAAGCCTCGTGCTTCCCGACGGGTTCGTCGCCCGCGGGCTGTGCGTGGAGGACGGCAAGAGCGTCTACATAAATTCGTCGGTAGACCAGTACACGCACTGCATTCACGGACTTTGGAAATACTGCAAAAGCGCGGCGGCCGACGCCGAGGGGCGAGAGCGGGCGAAAAACGCGCTGATAAGAATAGCCGAACGCCTGCGCAGAAACGTGGTCGCCGAAAACGACTTCGACTCACTGCGGCTCGACGGCAAGCCCTGCGCCCTCCGCATAAGCCGCTTCACGACGGAACGCCCGCATGTCGCCGCGCGGCTTTCGATGGCGTATGCCGCCGCGTGGGACGTTTCGGGGAAGTCCGAATACTACGCGCTTTACAGGCGCGGAATAGAGGAGGCGGTCGCCGTTTCGGAGCGGATAAAAATTGCGCCGTACACGCCGGTCTACTCTTTTTTGCAAATGCAGATTTCGCTCGAACTGCTGTACGCAACCGAAAGCGACCCCGCGCTGAAATCGCGAATCGAAAAGCTGATGTCGAAACTTCCGAAGCTGTGCGCCGAAATTGCGCCGCGGCTCGAAAAACGCTTCGACGCCGCCGAACTTGAAACGCCCTACGGCGACTGGCGCAAGCCCGAAAAAACGGAAGTCAGAAACGGCTACAACATACCCAAACTCGGGAAGTCGCGCAATGTGTGGCGGACAATACGCGACACGGGCGAAATCGCGCTCGTTGCGGCAATCGCCCCGCGCGGCAAAATTCCCGAACCGATAGAATCGCTCTACGAAAAGGCGGTCGCAAAAATCGACTACGACAAATGCGCAAGCTGCGGGGCAATCTACCACTGGGCGGCGTTTGTGGAGCTTCAAAAACGCGCAAAAAACGCGTGGTAGACGGGCGGTAAAAAAGCCTGACGCCTAAAAAAACAAGACGGCGGAAATATTCAAATCGGCGCGACGGCGCGAAACAAAAAAACGCGTCCGCGCTCCTTGCGCCTATTTTTTCAGGGGTTTGAAAGACTTCGGCGCAATGCCAAGCTGCGCTATTTTGTAGTTTAAAATGCGGCGCGAAACCGAAAGCTGGCGTGCCGCGGCGGAGGCGTTGCCGCCGTTTGCCGCAAGGACTTCCACGATGATTTCGCGCTCGAATTCGGCGACCATCTTGGCGAAGTCGATGTTTTCCTCGGTTTTCAGCTTGGAGGTATTTGTGGACTGCGGCGTTTGGAGCGACGGCGGCAGGTCGGACTCGGTAATCGACTGTCCCGCCGCGATTATCACCGCGCGTTCTATGCAGTTTTCAAGCTCGCGCACGTTGCTCGGCCAGTGGTACGCGCAGAGCATGTTCATTGCGCCCGCGCTGATTGAAATCACCTTCTTGCCGCGCAGACGCGCGTGTTTTTGGAGGAAGAATTTTGCGAGCGCGGGAATGTCGCGGCGGCGGCGGCGCAGGGGGGGAATCGAGATTGTGAAAATCGAAAGCTGGTAGTAGAAGTCGGGGCGGATTATGCCGTCGCGCATGCGCCCCTCCAAGTCGCCCGAAGTGGAGGCGATTATCCGCGCGGAGGATTTCAGCGTCTCCGTCCCGCCGAAGCGCACGTATTCGCCCGACGCCAGATATTTCAGAAGCTTTATTTGAAGCGGCTTGCCGATAAGCCCTATCGAGTCGAGGTAGACAATGCCGCCGTCGGCCTTTTCGAGAAGCCCCGTGCGGCGTGGGCTGTCCGCGCCGAAAAGCTCGGCGTCTATGAGCGAGTCGCGCATGGTGGAGCAGTCGAGAATTTCGAGCGGCTTGTCCTTCCAGCGCGGGCGGTTTGCGATTGCCCGCATGGCGAAATCCTTGCCCGCGCCGACCTCCCCGCGCACGAGAACGTGCGAGTTCCCCTCGCCCGCCTTCGCGATAAGCTCGTAGGTTTTAATCATCGCGGCGGTGTTGCCTATCGCGTTTTCGGGGCGCAGTTGGAGGTCTATTTTATTGCGCAGTTCGCGGTTTTCGGAGTTGAGTTTTTCGGTCTCCTCGCGCTCCAAGAAAAGGACGGTCACGGCGTCGGAAATGATGTTTGCGATTGTTTCGAGAAGTTTGAGGTCGCGCCGCAGGACGTAT
>DHMA01000155.1:1592-19203 GCA_002405555.1 Opitutia bacterium UBA4654 | reverse complement strand
TCTACCAACTGAGCTAAGCTGGCGAAATTTTTATCCGATTTATGCAATAGGTTTTTTTGTCTATGGCAAGTGTTTTTTTCGGTTTTTTATTCCCGCCGATGCTACCATTTCTTGAACACGAAAAACACTGCCGCTATCATCAATGCGAATCCCACTGCGTAGTTCCACTTGAACTCCTCTTTCAGGTACAGCAGCGAGAACACGACGAACACGCCCAGCGTTATCACTTCCTGCAAGGTTTTCAGGTGCGCGGCGTCCCAATAGTTGTGTCCGATTCTGTTTGCGGGTACTTGCAGGCAGTACTCGAAAAACGCTATCCCCCAGCTTGCCACGACCACCAGCCACAGCGGTGCGCTCTTGAATTTCAGGTGTCCGTACCATGCGAACATCATAAACACGTTCGAGAGAACGAGCAGCACTATCGGGAGCAGGTATTTCATATCATTCGCGCCTGATTGCCATGCCGCGGTATTTTATATACGAGTGTGTTGTGTCGGTGAGCATGGGGTTGCCGTAGTAGTCGAGCGCAATCCGCGGAAAGCTTTCCGACGACGACTGCGAATCCATTATTATCAGCCCGTCCGCGCCGATTTCCCCCGCCTTTACGCGCATGATTTGGTAGACGCGCGGCTCGTCCGAAAACGACGACGGCGTTTCGTAGGTAATCATGCCGAGTTCCGCGTATTTGAAGTCGGGGCGTTTTGTGATGAAGAGCTGGATTTTGTCGGCGGGGACTGGCGCGAAGTTTTGCGCCGCGCCCGTTCCCAGCGGGTAGAAGTTTGCGCTCGGAGTCCCGCAGGACGCCAACGCGAGGGCGGCGGTCGCCGCCGCGATTTTCCCGAAAAGCCTCACTTTACAAACATCGAAACAACCTTGCGGTTTTTAAGTTTTTCGCGCCCGTTGAGGAAGCCGAGCTCCATGAAGAACGCGCAGCAGGCGATTTCCGCGCCGACGCGTTCCGCCATTTTGCACATCGCCTCCGCCGTGCCGCCCGTTGCGAGAATGTCGTCGAGCACCACAAGTCTGTCCGACTTCCCGATGTCGTCGCGGTGCACGCAGAGGGTGTCCTTTCCGTATTCGAGGTCGTACTCCACGTCGATTGTCGCCCGCGGCAGTTTCCCCTTTTTGCGAATCGGCACGAACGGCAGCCCCAGTTTCAGCGCGATTGCCGGCCCGAAGAAGAAGCCGCGCGATTCCGCCGCCATGATTTTCGTCGGGTTTGTCTGCGCCACGAGTTCCGCCATTTTTTCGATTGTATAGCGGTACGCTTCGGGGTTTGCCATGAGCGGCGTGATGTCGAAAAACTCGATTCCCTTGTGCGGGAAGTCGGGCACCGACACTATGAATTTTTCGATGTCGGGCATTAGAAAGACTCCCTTTTAAGGATTGTGTCGCGCGGGGTGGGGAGCTTTTCGGGGTAGTCGAGCGTGTAGTGCAGCCCGCGGCTTTCGTGGCGCGCGAGCGCGGAGCGGATTATCAGAATCGCGACCTGAACTTCGTTGCGAAGCTCTATGAGCGTCGGCTCGATTTTGAAATTCCAGTAGTATTCGTCGATTTCCCTGTGCAGGTTTTCGAGCCTGTTGAGGGCGCGTTCGAGGCGTTTTGTTGTGCGGACAATTCCGACGTAGTCCCACATGGTGCGTTGCAGTTCGCCCATGTTGTGTTGCAGTACTACGCGCTCGTCGGAGTTGCGGACGTCTCCGTCTTTCCAGAGCGGAACTTCGACGTCGGTATCCTTTGCGTTTTCGAGGTATTTATCGACCGCAACCGACGCGTTGTTTGCAAGCACCACGGCTTCGAGCAGCGAGTTGCTCGCAAGTCTGTTCGCCCCGTGAAGCCCCGTGCAGGCGACTTCGCCGCAAGCGTACAGCCCCCTGATTGTCGTAGACGCGTCGAGCTTCGTGCGCACGCCTCCGCACATGTAGTGCGCCGCGGGAACGACGGGCATGTAGTCTTTCGAAATGTCGATTCCGCATTTGAGGCAGTGTTCGTAGATTTGCGGGAAGCGCGTTTTGAGGTCGTCCGCCGATTTGTGCGTGATGTCGAGCCACACGTGGGGCGAGCCGAGCCTTTTCATTTCGCTGTCGATTGCCCTTGCCACGATGTCGCGCGGGGCGAGGTCTTTGCGCGGGTCGTATTTCGACATGAACGCCTCGCCTTTTGCGTTGCGCAGAATTGCGCCTTCGCCGCGCACCGCCTCCGAAATCAGGAAGCGTTCGCCCGTCTGCGAGTAGAGCGCGGTGGGGTGGAACTGTATGAATTCGAGGTTTGCGACCTCCGCGCCCGCCCTGTACGCCATTGCGATGCCGTCGCCCGTGGCGATTGTCGGGTTTGTCGTGTAGAGGTAGACGCAGCCCGTGCCGCCCGTTGCGAGCATTACGACGCGCGTTTTGAAAGTTTTTACGACGCTGTTTTTCGTGTCGTAGACGTACAGCCCGATTATTTCGTTTTGCTGGTCGGGGAGGAGCGAGTTTGTTTTCGCCTTTGTGATGAGGTCTATCGCGAAGTGGTGTTCGAAAACCTCGATGTTTTTGTTTTCGGCGACGCATTTGAGCAGCGCCTCTTCGATTGCGCGTCCCGTGTAGTCTTTGACGTGCAGAATGCGGCGTTGCGAGTGTCCGCCCTCGCGGCCGAGCGACGGCGAGCCGTCTTGAAGGTTTGTGAATTGTACGCCCTCCTCAATCAGGTCCTTGATTTGCTGGGGGCCCGATTTCACGATTTCGCGCACTGCGTCCTCGTGGCAGAGGCCGTCGCCGGCAATCAGCGTGTCTTTGACGTGCGATTCGAAATTGTCGGCGCAACTTGTGACGCTTGCGATTCCTCCCTGCGCGTGGTTTGTATTGGTGTCCGAGCGTTCCTTTTTGGTGACGATGGCGACCTTGTGCCCTAATTTTGCGGTTTTCAGCGCGAAGCTAAGCCCCGCGATACCGCTTCCGACTACTACTACGTCGAATTTCATATTTGTTTTGCTGATGTGTAAAGTGTTGTTGTTTCCGCTAAACCACGATGTTGTCTATGAGGCGCGTCTGTCCGTACCAGACCGCGAGCGAGATTCGGCACTTGCCTTTCGCAAGCTCCGAAACGGGCAGCGACGTTTTGGCGTCCACAATTTCCACATAGATTATGCGCGTCTTGGGGTCTGCCAGCGTGTTGATGACAAGCGCCTTCACCCTGTCGATGTTCGTGCAGCCCTCGTCAACGAGCGCCTTGCCCGCCAGCAGCGATTTCCTGATTCGCGTTGCGCCGTCGCGCTCCGCCTGCGTCATGTATTTGTTGCGCGAGCTTAGGGCGAGTCCGCTCTGTTCGCGGACAATCGGGGCGCGGACGATTTCGACGTCCATGAAGAGGTCGCGCACCATTCTTTCGATGATGGAGACCTGCTGGGCGTCCTTTTCGCCGAAAACGCCGAAGTCGGGCTTTACTATGTTGAAGAGAATGCTTACAACCGTCGTCACGCCGCGGAAGTGTTTGGGGCGGCTTTTGCCGCAGAGGTTTTGGCTTATCTGCTCTTCCGAGACGAATGTGGAGGCGTCGGGCGCGTAGATGTCGGCGGGGGAGGGCGCGAAGACGACGTCGGCGGAGTGTTCTTCGCATTTTGCGACGTCGGCTTCGAGCTGGCGCGGGTATTTGTCGTAGTCTTCGTTCGGTCCGAACTGCGTGGGGTTGACGAAAACCGACACGACCACTACGTCCGCCAGCGATTTCGCCTTGTCGATGAGGCTCAAATGCCCGTCGTGCAGTGCGCCCATGGTGGGTACGAGCGCGATTTTTTTGCCTGCGGCTTTCGCGTTCGCGGAAAATTCCTTCATTTCTTTGGGAGAGCTTATTATTTTCATTGATTTTAGTCTTTCTCTCTTATTTCCTTTCATACTTGACACTTTTTTAAAAAAATCAACCCATTAAAAACAAGACGGATTCAATGAGCGACTCATACATTCAAAACCTCTTCGCCGAAAGAATCGGCGGCGCGAACTACGGCAAAAGCAATGCCATCTACAAGTTCGAGAAAATCAAACGCGCAAAGCGCGCCGCAAAGGCGGCAAAGCCCGACGTCGCGCTTATCGACATGGGCGTTGGCGAGCCCGACGAAATGGCTTTCCCCGAAGTGGTCGAAGCCCTCTACGCCGCCGCGAAAGACCCCGCCAACAGGGGCTATGCCGACAACGGCGGGCGCGACTTCAAGGTTGCCGCCGCGGGATACATGAAGGCGGTCTTCGGCGTCGAGCTTGACCCCGACACCGAAATTCTCCACTCGATAGGCTCGAAAGCCGCCCTCAGCATTCTGCCGAACTGCTTTGTGAACCCCGGCGACGTCGTCATCATGACGACCCCGGGCTATCCCGTTTTCGGCACGCACGCAAAATACCTCGGCGGCGAAGTCTACAACCTCAAACTTTCGGCGGAAAACAGCTTCCTGCCCGACCTTGATTCGATTCCCGCCGACGTTCTCAAACGCGCCAAGGCGATTGTCGTAAACTACCCCAACAACCCGACGGGCGCGAGCGCCACGCGCGAATTTTTCGAAAAGCTTGTGGCGTTTGCAAAGCGCAACAACATTATAGTGATTTCCGACGCCGCGTACGCGTCGCTTACGTTCGACGGCCACGCGCTGTCGATTCTCCAAATTGAGGGCGCGAAGGACGTCGCGGTAGAGCTTCACTCGCTTTCGAAAAGCCACAACATGACGGGCTGGCGCATCGGCTGGGTCTGCGGAAACCCGCTAATCGTAAAGGCGTACGGCGACGTCAAGGACAATACGGATTCGGGGCAGTTCCTCGGCATTCAGCTCGCGGCGGCAAAGGGTCTTGAAAATCCGTCGATAACCCGCGCGATTGCCGCCAAGTACTCGCGCAGAATGGATTTGCTTGTCGGCGTTCTCAAAAACCTCGGCTTCTCGCCGCGCAAGCCCAAGGCGGGATTCTTCCTCTACATGCCCGCGCCCAAGGCGGCAATCCAGCCCGACGGCTCGCGCACAGAGTTCAAGACGGGCGAGGACTTCTCGCAGTGGATGATTTCGGAGCACCTCATCAGCACCGTTCCGTGGGACGACGCGGGCGCGTTTGTCCGCTTCTCCGTAACTTTCGAAGCGCACGGAGAGGACGCCGAAAAGGCGGTGGTAGAGGAAATCGCCCGCCGCATGGGACGCTCGAAATTCGAGTTTTAACACAACCGCGCCGCGCGCGCAAAGTCCGCGCGCCGCGCAAGCAAGTTTAGTGATATGTCAGAAGAAAGAATTGTTGCATTGTTGCACGGCCACGACCGCGCGGGCATAGTCGCCCGCGTGTCGGGCTGGATTTACGCCCGCGGCGGAAACATTCTCCACGCCGACCAGCACCGAGACCGTCAGGAGGGCATTTTCTTCCAGCGCGTCGAGTGGATTCCCGCGGGCGACGTAGACGAGGAAATGCGCCTGTTCAGGGACTTCGCCGCGTCGGATTTGGAAATGGAGGCGTCGGTTCAGAAGTCGTCGGTGCGCCCGAAAATCGCGGTGATGGTCTCGAAGTTCGAGCACTGTTTCAGCGACATAATTTTGCGCTGCCGCTCCGGCGAGCTTCACTGCGACATCGCCTGCGTAATCTCGAACCACGAGGACTTGCGCGAAATGAGCGAAATGTTCGGGCTGAAATTCCACTACACCCCGATTTCCAAGGAGACAAAGCCCGAAACCGAAGCCGAGCAAATGCGGATAATCCGCGAGAGCGGTGCGGAGCTTGTCGTGATGGCGCGCTACATGCAGATTCTAAGCGGCGATTTCATCGACAACGTGGGGTGCCCCGTCATCAATATCCACCACAGCTTCCTGCCCGCGTTCGCCGGCGCAAAGCCCTACCACAAGGCGTACGCCCGCGGCGTAAAGCTCATAGGCGCAACCGCGCACTACGCCACGAAGGATTTGGACGAAGGCCCGATTATCGCGCAGTCGGTAGCGCCCGTCAACCACCGCAACAGCGTGGAGGATTTGATGCGCAAGGGGCGCGAGCTTGAACGCTCGGTTCTCGCCGACGCCGTAAGGTGGCACATCGAGGGGCGCATTCTCGCCTACAAAAACAAGACCGTAATCTTCGACTGATTTTCGAAATGGAGAAGCTTCCGTTTAAAATCAGCGTGCTTGTTTTCGTCCGAAATGCGGACGGAAAGTTCCTGCTTATCCGCCGCGCGAAGGAGCCGAACAAAGACTGCTGGAGCCCGATTGGCGGCAAGCTCGAAATGGCGGACGGCGAGTCGCCGTTCGAATGCGCAATCCGCGAAACGCGCGAGGAAATCGGGCTTGAATTGGAGGCGTCCGACCTCCACCTGTTCTCGATGACGAGCGAGCGCGGCTACGAGGGCAGCGCGCACTGGCTGATGTTCCTTTTCGAGTGCAAAAAGCGTCTCGAAAAGCTCCCGCCCGACATCTGCGAGGGCGGCTTCGCGTTTTTCGACTACTCCGAAATTCGGGGCGGAAAAATAAAAATTCCCGAAACCGACAAAAAACTTCTCTGGGACGTCCGCGAAAAATTCTGCGACGGCGGCATAGCGGTTCTCCGCGCCGACTGCTCGCGGGCGGGCGAACTCTCATGGACTTTCGAACAGACTATAAAACCTATGAACGACAACGAAAAAATTCTCAAAATATTCAGGGACACCGGCGCGCTCATGGAGGGGCACTTTATCCTCCGCAGCGGCCTCCACAGCGGACATTTCTTCCAGTGCGCGCGCGTTTGCGAGCACATGGACAGAGTGTCGGAGCTTGTGGCAATGCTCGCAAAGAAACTCGCGGGCGTTGAATGCGACACCGTTCTCGCCCCCGCGATGGGCGGGCTTGTGCTCGGGCAGGAAGTCGCAAGACAGCTCGGCAAGCGTTTCATCTTCGCGGAAAAGCAGGACGGCAACCTCGTTCTGCGCCGCAACTTCAAAATCGGCGACGGCGAGAAAATCCTGATTGTGGAAGACGTAATCACGCGCGGCGGACGCGTTCAGGAATGCATCGACATCGTCAAGGCGAACGGCGGCAAGCCCGCGGCGGTCGCGGTTCTTGTCGATAGAAGCGAGGGCAAGGCGAAGTTCGAAGTGCCCTGCGTGAGCCTCCTTGAATTTTCGTTCCCGACCTACGCGCCCGACGCGGTTCCCGCCGAGCTTGCGTCGATTCCCGCGTGCCACCCAGGCTCGTAGAAAAACGCGCAAAAAATCCGCAACCGCCTGCGAACCGCGCCCGAAAACGGGACGGGTAAAGAAAGGTAGGTTGCGGATTTTTTTGTTTCGGCAAAACGCTTCGCGCCGCGGCTGCGGGGCGGGGCGCGTTTCGTTCCGCCCGCTCTCGGCGCGGCTTGCGCTACGCCGAAACGAGCTTGTAGAATGTGCCGATGTCGTCGAGGATTCGCGCAAGATTTACGCGGTTCGACGCGTTGTCCTGCACATGGGCGCAGCGGCTCCAAATATCGGTGAAAACGCGTTCGACAAATTCGACGGAAATACCCTTTTTTATTTCGGAATTTTTAACTGCGTTTTCCGTGATTGTCCGCAGTTCGAGCATTTTCGAGCGCATGTAGCGTTTGAAACGCGGCTCGTTGCGGAGGGCGTCGAAGTACATTACGTTGTAGTCGAACACCGAAAGCTCCCTGCCGAGCGAGCGCGACAGCCCGAAGATTATGCGCTCCATGTTCGCCGTAATAACGTCGATAAGCTCTTTGAGCGACGCCTTTTCTGCATCGAAGCCTTCGGGGAAAAAGCGTTCGTAGTAGTAGAGCTTGCACGCCTCGAAGAGCAGGTCGCGCTTGGAGGCAAAGTAGCGGTACGGCAGGCTTCGGGTGATGTCGAGAGCCTTTGTGATGTCGCCTATCGAAACGCCGTTGTAGCCGTTTTTTACGAGCAGCGCGAACGCCGTTTCGAGTATTTTTTCCTTCGTGTCCTTCATTGTATTTCGCGCGAGAGTGCCATAATCGGGAAGTAATGGCAATAATAACCGTAGCGCAGCATGAACCCGCGCGACAGCTCCTTGCCTTGCGGAAGCGGCGCGCCGTTGCGCAAATCGACTTTCGCGCCCAGCCCGTATCCGGGGAAACCCGTTCCCGTGTATTCGGTTTCAATCCAAGTGCCGTCGGGGGTCTGCGTGTTTTTGAGGTAGTCCAAGCCCCTGCGGATATTTTCGCCGTAGGGGGTGTCGAACGACATCAGCGCAATCAACGCCCACGCCGTCTGCGACGCCGTCGAGCCGCTTTTGCTCTGCGGCTGCATGTAGGTCGAAGCCCGTTCGCCCCAGCCGCCGTCGGGGTTCTGCCTGCTCGCAAGCCAGTCGGCCGCGCGTTTGATTTCGGGCGAAGAGTACTCGAAGCCCGCGGCTTTGAGGGCGGTCATCGCGCACCAAGTGCCGTAGATATAGTTGATTCCCCAGCGTCCGAACCACGAGCCGTCGTCCTCCTGCTCGTCGAGAATGAATTTTATGCCGCGCGAGACGCACTCGCAGTCTTTTGAATAGCCGCATTTGAGCAGGGCCTCCACGACGTGCGCGCTGACGTCCACGCTCGGCGGGTCGAGCACTTCGCCGAAGTCGCAGAACGGGATTTTTGTAACAAGCTCTGTCGTGTTGTCTCGGTCGAAAGCCGCCCAGCCGCCGTTTTTCGACTGCATCGCGACAATCCACTTCGCGGCGCGTCCGACCGCCTCGGTGATTTTCCCGCCGCGCGGGTCGGACTTCGGCAGGGCGTCGCGGTATTTCAATAGGGCGACAATCGCGACCGCGGTGTCGTCGATGTCGGGGTAGAATTTGTTTGCCCGCTGGAATGCCCACCCGCTCGGCTCTACGCCGCGCCCGACGGTTTCGGACCAGTCGCCGTAGTAGCGGTTTTCGTTTTCGAGCAGGTAGTCCACCGCTTTCGAAAGTCGGGGGTTGGAGACGTCCGCGCGGGCGTCGAGCAGGGCGTTTACGGCAAGCATTGTGTCCCACACGGGGCTTTCGCTCGCCTTTATGCGCGTGCCTTTTTCCGTCTGTTCCGTCCAGTGCAGGTTGACGGCGTTGACGGCTTTTGCCATGTTTTCCTGCGTTTGCGGATAGCCCAGAATGTGCATCGCAATTATGCCGTAAATCCACGGCGGCTGGATCCCGCCCCAAAAGCCGTCGTCGTCCTGATGCTCTATAATCCAGTCCATGGCGTCTTTGATTGCGCGTTTGCGCAGGGCGGAGTCGCCCGATTTGTCGTTGAAGAAATGGAAGATTTTGTCGGCGGCGAGGAATATTTTTTTAGTCGAAAACTTTTCGCCGTCGTCGGTTTTCCGCATTTCGTAGGCGGTTTCGCGCCCGACGGGGAAAAGCTCGTCTATTCTAAGCTCCGGCGCGAGCGTCTTGACGGGCTTCTTTGACGTCACCACGCAAAGCGGCATGATTGTCGCCCGCGCCCACGCCGCAAAGCGGTATATGTTGAACGGAAACCATTTCGGAAAGTAGATTATTTCGGGCGGAAGCGCGGGCGTTTTCGCCCAGTCCCATTCGCCGAACAGCGCGAGCCAGTATTTTGTGAACACCCTCACGTGCTTGTACCACTCGTATTTAAGCAGCCACTCACGCGCCGCAGCCATGCGCGGGTCGTCCTTCGAGAAGCCGAAAATGCGCAGCGCGTAGTAGCATTCGAGCGTCGTGTTGACGTCGCCGTTTTCCGCGCCGTAGTAGACGTCCCAGCTGCCGTCGGGGCGTTGCGAGTTCAAAATGTATTCTATGATTCCCGCGTTTTTCGCGCTTTCGATTCCGCAGAATTTGCATGCCATCAGCCACTGCGCCTCCATGCAGCAGTTTGTTTCGAGGTGCGCGTTCCAGTAGCCTTCGGGGAGTTGGCGTTCGAAAAGCCAGTCTGACGCCTTTTGTATGTGCGATTTTTCTTCCATATCGTGCGGATAAAAAAGAGCACTTGTTCACTCGTCAAGAAAAATAAGTGAACATATGTTCACTTGCACTTGCGGGCGCGGCTTGGCGTTCGGTTTTTTGCGTCTTTTTTTTGCGTCCGCTACTTTTTGCGGATTACCGCGAAGCTCGAAACCTTTGCCGCGAGCGCCTCCGACGTGCGCGAAATCGACACCGTGATTTCCCTGAGCGCGTCTACCTGCGCCCGCGTCTTCTCGCCCAATTCCGCGAGCGACTGCGTTTGCGAGGCGATTGCCCCCGCGTTTTTCTCCTGCCCCGAAACGTCCTCCGCAAGCGATTCGAACTTCGGGCCAAGCTCCGCAATCTGTCCCTCCGCCGACGCGAGGTTGTCGTGCACTTTGCTTATCATTTCGGAGTTCGATTTCATTCTGGCGGCGAAGTCGTCCATGTCGCCCACGCCGAGGTTTACTGAGTCGTCCATTTCGGCGACCATGCGCGAGACGTTCATTGCCGCGACCGCCGTGCGGTCGGCAAGCCGCGTGATTTCCGCCGAAACCGCCGCGAAGCCGCCGTTTGCGTCCGCCGCGCGCTCCGCCTCAATCGAGGCGTTGAGCGAAAGCATGTTCGTGCGCTCGCTGACCGCGTTGATTGTGGACATCGCCGCGAGAATGCGCTCGGTCTTGTCTTTTATGACCGCAAGCCTCGCCGAAACGGAGTCCGCCGCGCCGAGCAGAATTGCCGCGTTTTCGTTGAGCCTGCCGAGCAGGTTGCCGCCGTCGCTCATGATTTCGAGCGACGCCTCTATGTTTTTTGCCGCGTCGAGCGCGTCGGCGTTGAGCAGCGACGCCGAGTTTGAAATCGAGTCTATCGTGCCGAGAATGTCGGAGAGCCGTTCCGCCCTCGCGCTTGTGGTCTTTGCAATGTCCTCCGCGCCCGACGAGATTTTCGCCGCGCTTTGGGCGAGGTTTTCGCCGGCGTCCTGAACTTTCGCGACGAGCTTCGAGATGTTCGCCGACATTGTGTCGAGCGCGAGCGACAGCCTGAAAATTTCCGAGTTGCTCCACTGGCGCGGGTCGGCGAGTTCCGCAAGTTCCGCCTGCGCGGCGGGAATGTCGCCGCCCTTGATTTTCCCGATTGCGCGTTTCAGCCCGTCAACCATTTGGACGCCGCGCACGCCCGCAAGCCACGCCGCAAAGCCCGCAAAAAAGAGCATCGCAAGACCGACGGGCACGAGCATGAAGACGAAGTTCCGCGCTGAGGCATCGATTTTTTCCACCCCCGCGGCGTAGTCGTTCCTGTATCCGCTCGACCCTATCACCATATTCCACGGCTTGAAATATGTGTAGGCGGTTATGACGTCGGTGAGGCTGCGCTCCGTCCCAGACTTGTAGTCGCGCACGGTGATTTTTTCGCCCTGCGCGACGGCGGAGGCTATGATTTCGAGCGTCGCCTCTCTCCGTTCCCTGAACGTGTCGCCCTCTACGATGAAGCCGTTGCGCTTGCCGTCGCGCGAAATCCTCACAACCGATTCGCCGCGCCCGACAAGCTCTATTGCCCAGACGTAGCCCGTGTTGCCTATTCTTATGTTTTCGAAATATTTTAGCAGGTACGCAATCGACGCCTGCGGGCGTCCGAACGCCACCGCCCCGATAACGTCGCCGTACTGGTCGATAATCGGCTCGTAGTTTGCGATGAAGTTGACAGCCCCCCCGCGCGAAATTCCCGAAAACGCCTTGCGGGCAAGCAGGGTGCGGACAATCGCGCCGTCGTCGTAGCCGCCGTTTGCGGGAATGTATGTGCCAACAAAGGGCGTTCCCTCGGCGTCGAGCGCGGTTGAGGCAATGCGCAGCATGTTGCCGTCGGCGTCGATTTTTTGGAGTATCGCGAAGTCGAGCCCCGTCTCGGTTTTGAGCTGTTCGAGGATTTCCGCGGCGCGTCCCGACGCCCTTTCGAGCGAGCCGTCGGGCGATTTCTCCAAGACGATTTCGCTGTTGCCGAAAGCCATTGCGGGAATTTCCACTGTCTTGAATTCGGTGGGCGTCATTTGCGACGCCGCGCGGATTTCCGCCTTTTTGTCGAGCAGTTTTGGGAAGCCGAGGCTCCAGAGGCGTTCGCGGACGGCGTCCCGCGCCTTGTCGTCTTCGTCGAGCTGCGTGCGGCGGATTATTTTGCAAATCCGCACGGTGTCCTCAACAATTTGGCGCGTGGTGCGCGCGCCGATTTTGTCGAATTCGGAGTTCACGATTTCCCTGATGTCGCTGTTCATCATCAGCACGAGAAGCCCGATTACGATTACGGGAAGCGCGGAAAGCCCCACGGAGAACGCCGCGAGCGTCTTTTTCAGCGGAATTTTCATTTTCGCGCAACGCCTCCTTCCCCAGCGGTTTTGAAGCGCGAGACTTCGTCGAGGAGCGAGTCGCTCGTGGCGTCGAGCGAGCTTGTCGCCGACTTGAACTCGAAGACGGTGTCGCGCATGCGCTCCGAATTTGCGGAAAGTTCGGTCATGGTTTCGCTGATTCTGCGCGCGCTGTCGGACATGCCCGCGATGCGCCCCGCGATGTTTTCGAATTTCGGCCCGACGCCCTCGATGTCGCCAACGACCCTCGAAAGCGAGTCCGCCGTTTCCAGAATGATTTTAAGGCTCTGGCGCATGCTCGCCCCGAACCTGTCCATTTCCATCACGCCCGAATTTACCGCCGACTGCATCTGCCTTACGGCGTTTTCGATGTCGGAAGCCGCCTTCGAGGTTTTGTCGGCGAGTCTGCGTATCTGCCGCGCCACTACCGCGAAGCCCAGCCCGATTTCCCCCGCCTTTTCCGCCTCAATCGAGGCGTTGAGCGAAAGCAGGTTCGTGCGCTTGTTGATTTCGCCGATTGCCGTGACCACCGCCGTTATTTTTTCGGCGTTGCCGTTTATTACCGAGAGCCTTTCGGCTACGTTTTCGGTCGCTGCAAAAAGCGCGTCGTAGTTGCGTTTTAGAAGCAGCAGGTTGTCGCCGCCCTCGCGGCTGCTGTCGAGCGTTTTGCGCACCCGCGCCGCCGACGAACGCGCCGCCATGTTGATTGCGTCCGCCGAAAACGAAATCGATTTCCCCGTCGCCGCGACGCGCCTCATCGACGCCACCTCCGAATGCGAGATTGATTCGAGCGACCGCGCAAGCTCCGAAATCTGCACCGCGCCGTCGGCTACGTATTCGCCGTCGTCGCGTATCGATTTTATCAAATCGGAAAGCCCGATTGTCATGTCGTAGATTGCGAGAATCAGGCTGTCGAACTCGGCGATTCTCGCGCCGCCCCTGTCGCGGTAGGCGGCAAGTTCCGACTCCGCCGCCGCCATGTTCCCGCGCGAGTGGTGCCGCGCCACGCGGCGCAGGATTTTCAGCGGCCTCGACATCTGCGACGCCAAAATCCACGAAATTCCGATTGCCAAAACCGTGAATACCGCGCCGACGTAGACTATCGTTTTCGAAAACGAGTCTATCTGCGAGAGCAGGGCGGTTTCGCTTCCCGAAAATTCGTCGGCGTCGAGCGAAGTTCCCATTATGCGCTTCCACGGCTTGTAGTTTGTGTAGGTTACAAGCCTTACGATGTCGCGCCGCCTGTCTTTCGAGGGAATGTTTACGGTTTCCACTCCTATTTCGCCGTCGCGCAGGTTTTGGCTCTTTTCTATAATCTGGCGCAGGAATGCGCGGCGGGCTTCGATGGGGTCGTCCTCGATTTTTCCCGCCGCGGAGTTGTCGCGCGAGACTGTGAGCGCTGGCGACGACGGGTCCGAAACGTCGATAACCCACACCGATCCGGTTTCGCCCACGTTCGAGTTTTGCAGGTATTTTTCAAGCTCCGCAACCGCGGGCATCGGCGAGCCGAACACGACAATCGCGCCTATTTTTCCGTCGCCGCGTTCGAGCGGCACGCAGTTTGCCGAGTAGTGTTCCGAGTCGATTTTTACAAGTCCGCCGACGGGGCTTTTTGTTTCGAGCGTCTTTGCGAACAACGCGCCCAGCCCGCCGCCGTCTTTGGGCGACACCGTGCCGCCGGCATAGCTTTCGCCCGTGGGGTAGGTCAGGGTGCTTGCGACGTTTACAAAAAAGTCGGACTCGGGAATCGGAGCGTATACCGAGATGTCGCAAAACAGCCGCGCTTTGAGCGATTCCAGCAGCTTGGGGAGCTTCCCGTCGAAGTCGTCGGGCGAGATTTCGTCGCCCCCCATTCTTATCAGCCGCGCCGCCACAATCTGCTTGTCTTCGGGCGATTTCAGCGGGAACACCGAAAACGACGTCGGCTTGCTTGCGACGGAGATTTTGCCGAGCTTGCCGATTTCCTCCGAGATTATGCTTTTTGCCGCCTCGGTCGCGACGTCGTCGGAGATTTCGATTACGTCGCACATTTGGCGGATGTCCACCGTCGCCTGACGCGCGGCTTCGAGGGCGGCGGCGCGGAATTCGGAGTTCGCGGTCTTCACGATGTCGGAGCCCATCAGCGCGATGAAGGCGAACATGGCGACCGCGGGGACGACCGTAACGGAAATCCCCAGCCCCAGCAAAGACGACTTCATCGAAGCTTTCATACTCCGAAACAGCGTAGCAAAGCGGCGTTCCGTTTCAAGCCGATTTTTACGCCGCGCCCCCTCAAAACCGTCCCGCGGTTTTCGCGCCGCCTTGCGAATGCGCCATCGCTTTGTTCGGGCTGTCCGCCGCGCCCGCGCATGCGTAAAAACTTGACTAATCGGGCGGATTTTACGAAAAATCCAAAGCTTATTTTTCATGAAAAAACTTCTCAGATTCAAAGTATACGTCAAACCGTGCCTGCCGCAGCTCGTGGCGGCGGTGATTTTCGGCGCGTTGTTCGGCGCGTGCAGCGGCTTCGGCATGCCCGTTATTTTCGACAAGGTTCTCCGCAAAATCTTCATGGAGAAAACCGACGGGGAACAGTCGCTCTGGTACATTTTCGGAATCGCAATGCTGCTGCCGACGATTTTCGCGCTGAGGGCAATCTTCGGCTACCTCAGCGGATATTTGATGACGTATTCGTCGCTCGAAATTCTGCGGACGCTCAAAGGCGACATCTTCCGCAGAATCCAAAGCTACCCCATCGCGTTCTTCGACAAATTCACCACGGGCGACCTCCTTACGCGCCTTACAAGCGACACCGTCTCCGTCCAGAATGTCCTGCTTTCGTTTTCATCGGAAATATTCAGGCAGCCCTTGCAGGTTGTGGGCGCGTTGGGCTATCTGCTTTATCTTTGCTGTACGAAAGGGCAGGTTGTGTTCCTTCTCGTATTTTTGGTTGCTGTTCCGTTTTGCATTCTGCCCGTCCAGATGATACGCAAAAACATGAAGCTCTACGCGGGCAAGGCGCAGGTGAAGCTAAGCGACATGGCTCAGCTTTTCGGCGAAAACCTCGACGCCGCGCACGAAGTCAGGGTCTTCGCCCTCCAACAGCCGCAGATAAAAAAGTTCGACAACATGAACGGCGAGGTCAAATGGTACTCGCTTAAAATGGCGAAGTTCGAGCTTATGCAGCAGCCGTTCATGGAGTTCCTCGCGGCTACGATGGTTTCGATAACTTTCGTCTACGCGTATTTCGGCGACATCGACTTCCCGACCTTTTCTGCAATCGGCATCGCGCTCTATTTCACAATCGACCCCATTAAGAGAATAGCGCGAATGTTTACCGACTTCGTGAAAATCATGCCGCTTGTCGAACGCCTCTCCGCCGTGCTCGACTACCAGACGACCGTTCCCGAACCCGCAAATCCCGTGAAAATCGGGCGCGTGCGCGGAGAGCTGCGCTTCGAGAACGTCGAATTTGCGTACAACAACAAGACCGTGCTCAAAGACGTGAACATCGTAATTCCCGCGGGCACGAGCTGCGCGCTCGTCGGCGAAAGCGGCGCGGGCAAGAGCACGTTCGCGCGGCTTGCGATGCGTTTGTACGACCCCGTCTCGGGCTCGGTTAAAATCGACGGCGTAGATTTGCGCGACATCGCCTCCGCCGATTTCGTCGAAAATCTCGGCAGCGTTCCGCAGTATCCCGTTTTGTTCAACGACACCGTCTACAACAACATTCTCGTCGCGCGTCCCGACGCCACGCGCGACGAAGTCGTCGCCGCCGCAAAGACCGCATACGCGCACGAGTTTATCGAAAACCTCGACGACGGCTACGAAACGGTTGTCGGCGAGCGCGGCGACAGGCTTTCCGGCGGGCAGAAACAGCGCATCGCGCTCGCCCGCGTCTTCCTTAAAAATCCGCCGTTCATCGTGCTCGACGAGGCTACCTCCGCGCTCGACGTCAACAGCGAGGCTTTCATTCAGAAGGCGGTCGATTCCCTCATGTGCGACAGAACCATGCTAATCATAGCGCACCGTTTCAGCACAATCCGCAACGTCCGCATGATAATAGTTTTCAAGGACGGCGCGATAGTAGACTACGGCGCGCACGCCGAGCTTATCGACCGCTGCCCCGAATACCGCAGGCTTTACGAAAAGCAGGCGGCGAAATAGCAAAGCCAAGCGGCTTCCGCGCTTTTAGCTCTCCGAAATTTTCGGGGAGCTTTTTTTTTGCGCCCGCGCATTGCGTCTTGCGTCTTTGCGCGGAGTCGTGGCGTCGCGGTTTTACAAAATTGTCGTTCGCGCATACGAAAATGTTGTCGGCGGTTTTGCCCGCATGCCGCCGCGAATCGGCATTTTGCGCCATGTTTTTGATTTTTAGCAGGTTTGCGCGCGTCCAAAAAACTGGCACGCCTTCTGCTATATGGGTTTTGTGTTCGTCGAAATTCGGCGGACACGCAATACAAACTCAAACGAAAAAAACTATGGCAAACAAAATTACCGCATTGACCTGCGCATTGACAATCGCCGCCGCGTCCGCATTTGCGGCCGACGCTTCAACACCCGAAAAGGAAATAAATTCGCTTTCCGACATACAGGTTGCAAGCGATGTCCTTTCCAAATTCTCGGCGTCCGCGTCCGTCGGATACGAGAGCGAGTTCATTTTCAGGGGAAAACAGCTTGCCGGTTCGGTAGTTTGCCCCGAAGTGGACATCGCCTACGACATCGGCGCGGGCTTCGGCGCATACGTCGGCTGGTGGGGTTGCTACTCGACCGACGGTGCGGGATACGGCGAGAACGACCTCTACGCGGGCGCGACGTATTCAATCGAAAACTTCACCGTGGATTTCGGCTACACCGCGTACACGTATCCTTCGTCGGGTTCGACCGTCGAGAACGAGCTTAAACTTTCGCTCAGCTACGACACCTCCGAATTTCTCGGCGACTTCGCTGTGTCTCCGTACGTCAGCGGCTTCTACAACCTGACATATTCGGGCACTGTAATAGAGGCGGGGCTTTCGTATTCCGCGCCAATCACAAAATGGGTTCTCGGCGAAAACTGGGGCACGATAGACTTGGCGGCGTTCGGCGGATATGCCGACTACATCGGCGGAATGACCGAAGTCGGCGGCTACGCCTACGCGGGCTTCTCGGCGGGCGCGACGGTTGCCGTAAGCGACTACTGGAAACTCTCCGCGGGCGTGCGCTACGCGTGCAACAACGACTCCGACGGCGGCTATGCGGCTGTCGCGGGCAAGGAAAACAACATCTGGTTCGGCGTGGGCACGTCGATAGGCTTCTAACTTACTCCTAAAACGAAAGGACAATACTATGAACGAAAACATCGCAAGGAACTCGGACGCGTCGGTAGGACGCATGGACAAGAGGAGCTTCCTCAAAAAGCTCGGAGTCGGGGCGGCTGCGGCATTCGGCGCGCCGTATGTAATGGG
>DHMA01000155.1:424-1539 GCA_002405555.1 Opitutia bacterium UBA4654 | reverse complement strand
GCGTCCAAAAAGCCCATTCGGTGGAGGTTGCAGACCTACGCGAGCACCGCGCTCGGAGCGCACGTAATCAAACCCGCGGTTGACGCCTTCAATAAAATCGCGGGAAGCGAGATGAAAATCGAGCTGTACTACGCCGACCAGCTCGTTCCGACGAGCGAGCTTTTCAGCGCGCTCCAACAAGGCACTCTCGACTGCGTGCAAAGCGACGACGATTCCATGGGCTCTCCCGCCGACGTCGCGCCGTTCAGCGCGTACTTTCCGCTCGCGACCCGCTATTCGCTCGACGTTCCCGCGCTCTTCAACGAGTTCGGACTCGGCAAAATCTGGGCGGACTCCTACAACGAAGTCAAAAACGTCACATGGCTAAGCTCGGGCTCGTGGGATCCCTGCAACTTCATCACAAAAGATCCGATTCGCTCGCTCGCCGACATCAAGGGCAAAAAGCTCTACACGTTCCCGACGGCGGGCAGGTTTCTGTCGCGCTTCGGAATCGTCCCGATTACAATTCCCGTCGAGGACATCGAAATGGCGTTGCGCACGGGCGAGCTTGACGGCGTCGTGTGGTGCGGCATCACAGAGGCGTACACGGTAGGCTGGGCGAACGCCACAAAATACTTCCTCACAAACAACATTTCGGGCGCGTGGATTGGCTCGTTTGTCGCCAACAGCAAGTCCTGGGCGAAAGTGCCCCCGCACTTGCAGGAGCTGTTCAAGCTGTGCATGGACTCCTCGCACTACTACCGCCAATACTGGTACTGGGCGGGCGAGGCGAACCTGCGCGTCAACGGCGGCAAGCTCAAGCTCACCACGATTCCCGAAAACGAATGGAAGAGTGTCGAGGACGGCGCAATCAAGTTCTGGGACGAGATGGTCGCAAAGGGCACTCCGCGCCAAAAGGAGGTCGTCAAGATTTTCAGGGACTACAACGCGATGATGGAAAAGGCAGGCTCGCCGTACCGCTAAACCTCGTTTTTTAAAAATGTCGGGCGCATTCGCTCCGTTTCGGGCGGGTGCGCCCCGACGCGTAAAATAACAAATATTCCGACTTTATGATTATCAGAAGAACGAGATTCGACGATTTCGACGACTGGCTTGAAACCGTGGACTGGAAGAAG
>DHMA01000155.1:0-383 GCA_002405555.1 Opitutia bacterium UBA4654 | reverse complement strand
AGGAAGAAGGTAAAGGAAAACACGGGCGCTCCCATGATGAAGCTTATCCGCCTTTACATTCGTTCGGTCGGAAAATTAAGCGAGTTCGTCGGCGAGGGCGCGATGTACCTGCTTTTGGCGATGATGGGCATACTCTTATATTCCATTATCACCAACGCAATGCACCGCCCCGTGATATGGGTAATGGAGATGTCGCAGTTTACGATGGCGGCATATTATATTTTGGGGGGCGCAAGCAGCCTCAAACACGGAATACACGTCCGCATGGACTTTGTGTACGAGCGGTGGAAGCCGCGCACAAAGGCAATCGTTGACGTCTTCACCGTGTTTTTCCTGCTGTTCTACCTCTACATAATGGTCAAGGGCGGCTGGGACAGTTCGGC
>DHMA01000168.1:1477-5182 GCA_002405555.1 Opitutia bacterium UBA4654 | reverse complement strand
ACGCCGACCTCGCAAGCCCCTCCTAATCTCCTTGCACGCATCAAGCGTGCCATCACTATCCTCTATTTTTCGGAGAATCCGTCCGGCAGAAACCATCGCGCCTTGTAGATTCTGCCGCCGTCAAGCGTCCCGACCCTGCGCGTTTTCGACGCGCCGAACGACACCGACGCGCTCCACCATTTGACTTCGGGTATGAGCGAAATTATTTCGCCGTCGGGCGACGAAAGCGACACGCTTTTTATCCGCCCCACCCCGCACACGTCGGCGAATTTGCGCGAGACGGAGTCGAAAAGGACAACGCCCTTATGCCCCGTAATAAACATGATTTTCGACGAGGGCAGCGGGTACAAATCGTGCCCGACTACCGCTTTTTCGGGCAGCGGATATTCGGCAATTTTTTCGATTTCCGGCGAGTCGAAATCGAAGTTGTATTTGTAGGCTTCGAGAGTCTTTTTGCCGAGCGCCCACAAAATTTTCTGCGAAGCGTCCCACACCACGCCGTGCGCAAATTCGAGCGGATACGTTTTTTTCGACGCGCACGGAACGCCCTCCGCCGCGTTTTTTGCCGCAAAAACCGTCAGCATGTTGCCGTCGGACGACGCAACCGCGATATTGCCGTCGGGAAGCAGACATGCTGAATGCACGTTTCCGCCGGCGTACATGAAGCGAAGCACGCGCGAATCGCGCACGCGCACGAGCGCGACGCCCCCTTTCGACGCCGCGACCAACACGTGCGTTGCGCCGAGAACCGGCTTTGCGTCGCTGGGGTTGCCGAACCATTCGGCGTATTTTGCGGGCATTCCGTCCGCCTTGGCGGGGTCCCAGCTCCACAAAACGGCGTCGGGAGAATTCCAGTCTTTCGAGGAGTCCAAAAGCAGAATTCGGCGCGACGCCTGTTCGGCGGCGAGCACTGCGGGAAGATTTTTTACGTCCGCCGCCGAAGCGTCCGACATCTTCGCCGAAACGAACCCTGCGGTTTCCTCCAACGAACGTTCGCCGACGCACGCCGAAAGCAGAGAGGCAAACGCCGCGGCAAGAAGCGGAGCAATCGGTTTCATGCGCTATCTTCTGCGGCGCGGAGTCTGCGTCAGGTGCGCGCCGAAAACGATGTTGATGTTCGCCTTGTTATTGACAGCCCAGCCGTTGGCGTCGAGCAGCGGCGCAAGGTTGCGGAAGCCGAGCTTCATCGCCGCGATTATCACCGACGGAAGCGAGATCGCCAAAATCACGCCGACAATGCCTATCGGCATCCACGGCCCGAGCCTTACGAACGCGCCCAAAATCATGCCGAACGCCGTCGTAATGCCGCCGACGGCAACGCCCAGCGCGGCGACCGTGCCGATGTCGATTTTCTTCGTCTTGTCGTCGACGATTTTCCCGCTTTCGAGGTTCGCCGCAACCGACTTGTCGGCGTCGAGGGCGCGTTTTGCAATCTGCTCGCTCACCCATTTCACAAGCCGTTTGTAGGGCGAGAAAAACGCCTGCGCGATGCCGATTGGGTTGTCCACGATTTTCACGACGGTCGCGTCCCAGTCGCGCCCCGCGCGGTCGTAGAAAATTCCGTTTTTGCCAACGATGAGGTCGTCGGAATCGCCCGCGGTGACGACCGCCACAACGTTCATATCCGCCTCGCCCTTGCGCTTGCAGACGCAGTAGAGCAGGTAGCCGTAGGAGAGCGACGCCATCGCCGAATGTTTTGCGACGTCCCCGACTTTTATGCACAAAGAGCACATGCGCCCGTCGATGTAAAGCTGTCCGAACTGGAAAATCGCCTCCGCCTTGTCTTTGTAGAACGACTGGAAGCTCACGAAATTGCGCAGTAGCGGGCACAGGCTTTTGTTGAGCCGCACGAGCTTTTCGACCTTCTCGATTTCCGCGACTTCCGCGGCGACCGAAGCCTCCGAAACGAATGCGTCGGCGAAGCGCGTTTTTGCGTCGCCGGCAAGGATTTCGCGCAGGCGCGAGCCGCCGATTTTTTCGGCGTCGGTTGCGGGCTTTGCCGCGCGCCACGCGGCATACGGGGCGAAAGTATCGGCGATTTTCTTCCAGTCGGCCTTCGAGATTTTCGTCGAAGCGCAGACGGGCTTGGCGACGAGTTCGGCGAACGCCGCAAGCGGCGCGCGCCACGCTGGGTTGACGTCGCCCGAAAGGTCGAGAGTGCCGTCGGCGGAGACGAGAGCCGCGGGCAGGTTTTTGAGGGAGGCGTCGCACGGGCCGACTTCCGCCGACAGGATTTCGGCGAAACGCGCGGCGGTTGCGTTGACCGACGCGGAGGCGTCGGGGTCGAAGCGGAGGACGTCAACCCTCACGAAAAAGTCGTCGATTTTTTCCCTCACGGCGGAGTACGCGGCAAAGGCGTCCGCCGTCGATTCCCCAAGCGGCGAAACCGCCGAATCGGCGTTGCCAGCGTCGAGCCAAGCCGTGTACGCGGCGGCGTCGGCGAAGAATTTTTCGACGTCGGCGGCGTCTATGCCGTCCCTGCCCGAACGGTCGGTCTTGGGCGTCGAGACGGAAAGTATGTCGGCGAAAACGGGTTTGAGGGCGTCGTCGCAGGAAAGCTCGGTTATGATTCCGTCGGCGTTGAACGCGCCCGCCGCGAAAATCTTTGCGGTGTCGGCGAAGTCGGCGACGGCGATTTTGCCCCCGCCCGCCTTGCCGAGGTTTGCGAGAACCGTTTTAGCGGAGGAAAGCAGCGTTTTGCCCTCGCTTGTTTCGGTGTTTATCTGCGAAAGGTCGAGGGTGTCGGACTCTTCGAAAAGTTTTGAGACGTCGGAGAGCGAAGCGCACGCCCACTCGGCGGCGGAGACGATGTCGCCGTAGCGAAGCCGCCCGTCGGCGTCGGCGTCGAGCATGGAGAGCAGTTTCGAGTCGAACATCAAGCCCGATGTGGGGCATGCGAGAGCCGACCACAGCTTTTTGTCGAGATTGCCGAGATTTTTGATGTCGTCGGCGGTGTTAATGGCGGCCTGATACGCGCCGCCCGCTTTAAAAAAATTCCAACGGTGTCCGATTTCTTTTTTCATAATATCGCCCCAAAAAATAATCTTTGCCGCGCCTGTATGTCAACTTATTACGGCGTCGCGCGGGCGCAAAAAAACTCCGCCTTGCGGGACGGAGTTTCGTAGCGCGTCGGGAATCAGTGCTCCCTCAGGTATTTCAAATTCTTTTCGATAATCGGGAACGAATCCCTGTATGTGCCGTCCTCCATCACGAAGAAGCCGTCGAAGCCCTGCGAGTCAACCTCTTTGAGAATCGCCGCCATGTCGAGAACGCCCTCGCCGTAGACCGCGCAACCGCTTGCGAGGTCGCCGAATTTCTGCTGGTCTTTGAGGTGTATTTCGACGAGCTTGCCGCGAACGCTTTTGAAGCCGCCCACAACGTCAAGCCCCGAGCGCGACCACGCGCCGTTGTCGGCGCAAATGCCCACGTTTTTGTAGTCTTTGAGGATAGTCATCAGGAACGCGGGGTCGAAGTGGCGGTAGGCGGGGTTGTTCGGTTTGCGCTCGTGCGAATGCAACGCCATTTGCAGTCCGTACTCGGCGCAGATTTTGTTCCAAATCGGAATGGTGTCCTCTTTCGCCTCGGTGACGACGGTTTTTGCGCCCATTTCGGCGGCGAATTCGCAGACTTTGCGAATGTCGGCTTCGGTCTTGCCGCCCACGCAGCCGTACGAAACCATTCGAATGCCGTTGTCGGCGAGAAGTT
>DHMA01000168.1:1175-1398 GCA_002405555.1 Opitutia bacterium UBA4654 | reverse complement strand
AACGCCTTTTGCTCGGCGGTCATGTTGTGGCTGAATTTTGCGTTGGGCAGTTTGTCGGAAAGAGGCTGTCCGGGATAGCATTCGACATACTTCACGCCCATCTTCGCCAATCGTTCGACGGAATAGTCGAATTTGTGGAAGTGCGTAGACCACATCTGAACCGCAATCTTGCGCGGACGTTTTGTTTCCGCCGACATGCACGAGCAAAGCGCGAAAACCGCCG
>DHMA01000168.1:0-1113 GCA_002405555.1 Opitutia bacterium UBA4654 | reverse complement strand
AAAACCGCCGACACCGCCGTCAATACAAAGAGTAATTTTTTCATGGCGGCAGTCTACAAAACCGGCGCGGGAAATCAAGGCCAAGCGTCGCGAACGGCGGAAAAGTCAAAATAGTAAAAGGACGCGCCGACGGAGCACAAAAAAAGGCGCGGAATCAACCGCGCCCGAAATTTTGAAAGCCGAAGCGAAAGAGTTTTTAGTGCGAGCGCAGGTACTCCACGCACTCTTTGACTTCCGCAAGGTTGTTCGCAAAATTGTCTTCGTACTCAATCATGAAGTAGCCGTCGTATTTCTGGCGGTCGAGTTCAGCCAAGAGCGCGGGCAGGTCGAGAACGCCCTTGCCGTAGGGAACGGTCTTTGCTTTGAGGTCGTCGAACTTGCTCATGTCCTTGAAGTGGAGCATTGCGATTTTCCCCTCCAAAATCTTGTACGCCGCGACGCCCTGAATGCCCGAACGCGCGTAGTGCCCGTTGTCGGGGCATGCGTAGACGTTTTTATAGTCGCCGATTGCCGCGCGGGTGATGTTCGGGTTGAAATAGGAGTTGCGCTTTACGATGTCGGAAGCGTGGTTGTGGAGAGCCATTTTCAGACCGTACTGCTGGCAGTATTTGTCCCACAGCCCGATTGTATTGCCGACGGATTCCGTCAGAATCAGCGGAATGTCGAACTCTTTTGCGAACTCGCACATTTCCTTGATTTTCGCCTCTTCCGTGGGCGTGCGCACGCCGAAGCTTGCGATTTTTATGCCGTTGTCGGCAAGAAGCTTTTTCAGATACGCCTTCTGCTCGGCGTTCATTTCGGGGCCCGTCTTGACCTTCGGGAATTTTGCGCTAAGCGCGGTGCTCGAAAGCCCGATTGCGTCCACCCCCATGTCTTTGAGAAGCGGAATAACCTCGTCGAGATTGCGTTTGTAGAACGTGAACATTGCCACGCCCACTTTGCGTTGCGGTTTCGTTTCCCCCTGCTTGTTCGGACAGCACCCGAACATAAACAGAGCAGCCATCATGTATATTAATGCTCTCTTCATACGATTGAGATATTGAACCACCCCCACTCTAAAAAATCAAGAATAGATTCACACGAAACGGAAAAATAGACGCGCTACGCGCGAAA
>DHMA01000024.1:21797-22047 GCA_002405555.1 Opitutia bacterium UBA4654 | reverse complement strand
TGCGTCTACCATTCCGCCACCTGAGCAAAATTTCCCTCCGCCTGTCGCGGGGATTTTCCCGTAGCCGAAATTGCGAAGTAAACGCCGTATCGCGAAAAAACCGCCGTTTCGCGGGCTTCGGTGTCCGCCCGCAAGCCTCTTTTCGCAACATTCGGCGCTGTCTGCTTCAAAAAATACGCCCGTGGTCTTTGGGGCGTATCGTTCGAAATTATAAAAAAAACTGCGGCAATGGGGATACTCGGACTCGAAC